>JAFGXA010000038.1 GCA_016936855.1 Gammaproteobacteria bacterium
GCTCGCTCGCCTAGCGCTTCTGATGGCGCGCTCACTCGCTTGCTATAACAACACCAAAAGTCTCATATGTTTCTGAACTTATACAAGAAAACTTTACGCAGATAAAGCCCTTCTGGAGGTGCAGTTGCGCCGGCTAGGGAGCGATTTTTAGCAAGCAGCACTTTTTTTATCCATTCTAGGCCATTCTTATTTAGGCCAACCTCGAGAAGAGAGCCTACTATGTTACGCACCATATGCAGCAAACAAGCTGATGGCTATAATATAAAAATCACCGAACTCAAAGACGATTACTTCCCCTTAGAAGCAACATCAAACAAAACCAACCAACATGATACAAAGTGCTCAGTTATAAAACTCAACAACCTAGACCACCAACCCCACTGCTAAGCGCTTAAAATATTTGACATATCTTCCCAGCATTTGGCATGAAAATTGCTGGCATGGCAGGCAAAAATCCTCATAAACAATTACAGATACATATCGCTGTCTGACCAACTACAAGATTCTTCTTCAGAACCCCACAAAGAAGAGCCGTCGCCAAATATACCTTCTTTACTAGGCTTACCTTGGGGACCACCCTGCTTCTCAAAAGCTTGCTCTAGATCAAAAAATTTTTTAGAAACCTCCTCCTTTAATGATCTAAGCTTATCTATATAACCTTTGCACGCATCACGACGACTATTCCTTCTTGGTGAAGACTGACCAGCAACCCACCCTCTATCTATAATAGCAGCACTAGTAACAGTAACGTTAGCAGCAGGTTGTTCTGGTAAAACTTCCAGCCTAGCCATAACAGCATCTATGCAGGCAGGTAAAGCTGCATACGGACGAATTGAACCTGCCTCAAAATCAAAAGCAACAAATGACTTTAACTTTGCAACAAATATTTTAGCTTGTTCAGCAATAAGTGTACGATCACTATCTTTAAGAGAACAGATGCTCACAGCCAAATCTAGCATATTGATCATATCAAAATTACTATCATCATCAAAACTATAGCGAACGCTAGCAGAAAGCTTCCGCAACTCACTTATTACGTCAGTGTAACCCCTGTTATCTTTTAACCTTAAATATTCAGGATAATGTCGCACTAACACTAATGCAATATCTGCATGCCCTGTATCAGACGAAAGGGCAGAGCGCACCCCCCTATTAAAATGCATCCTTTGCGAACGAGCACGCAACTTTTCAACCTGTGACTCATCAGATATACAAACTCTATCCTCAAGCTTAGCAAATTCTAAAGCACGCTCGACAACCTGCTCCAGGAAAAAAGGTCCAAATTCTCGAGTTTTGCTCTTAGACGCAGCTGTTTTTTTAATAGCCGCAAAATATCTAAGAAAATTATGGACAAAACTGAACACAACATCACGCGTTTCTATCTGACTACTCCAAGAATGCTTTTTACCCAACTCATAGGTATGTCTAACATCAGAATAATAAGAACCATCACCAATTAAAAAGTCAATCGCTATCGCTAATGACAAATCGACACTCTCCACATTAAAAGAGCGATCGCGATAACTAGCAGAATAATCGCCCACTGCTCCACCCGCTTTTTCAAGCTCACTAGCATTACAATAAGGGTGGATTTCGCTAATCACAAGATGCGCTAATTCTTCAAAAGGTTCTTTAAGCTCTCGCTTCGATTTAAGTATAGATCTAAGGAAAAACAAAAACTTAACAAAATCTCTATCATTACTCAAGGGGGCCCTCGGTGTAAGGCTTATTAGTGTTGATCGTAGAGCCATTAACTCTGAGTTGATACGCTCAGCCCTTTCTTCTCTATCAGAATCTGAAGAATATCTATATAATCCCCCCCCCTTAGATCCAACATCATCCCGTTCCTTTCCTAATTTTATGATCTGTGTTTCGAGTGATTTTTTTTCATCAAAAAATTTCTTATAAGCATCTCCTATTTTTGCAAAATAATCATATGCATATGATAGAAAACCATCAAGCTCCGCCTCAACGATACGTTTTATTCCAGCATCGATCCGATAATCAGCATCATCGTAATAGCTATCCAAAAGACTACCTAATTCATCCAAATATAACCGAGCCGGCACCTTAAAAAAGTGTTCAGATTTGTGCGAGTGCTGAGTATACCGTATACCGGATGGTAATATCTTAGATATTGTCAGAATAGACAGCTTTTGATGTGATCTGAATAGACCGAAATATACCTGTAAAATCAAGGATATCGATTCAGGACATGACAGCTCGTGCCTGCTTGTTGCACAGGCATCTAACAAACTATCTGTCGTCATTAATACTGGCCGACTATGCAAAAATTCATACGCCCTTTCATAAGTTGAAAGGGCACCACTTTTCTGCTCCAAAGATTCGTAGCTTTTAGCGCATTCCAAAAGTTTTTCAAGATATTTAACATTAGAGATTAGTTCATTTTCATGTGCATACCTATATGTTTCTAGCGCACCGTCTATGTCTTTCAATTCTTCATAACTTCTAGCACACTTCAAAAGTTCTTGAGTATATTCAGCTTTTGCAATACGTCCTTCTTCAAAGTTAACTCCAGCCATATAACGTACAACTTCGATTTCTTCAGGACTTGTGTAAGTTGCACTTTCCTTATCTATGAGTTCATATGCCTTCTTATAGTAAAGGTTCTTAGCCATTTCATTATCTGATAACCGTGCACATTGTAACGCATATCTAAACTGTTTTGCGCTATCATCAACCCTCGTAGATAGCGTCAATAACATTTTATAAAATTCTAAATCTCTTCTGTTGCCAAATAATTGATGACTACACTCCTCAGCGATAACCAAGGCTGCAGTATAATTATCGGCATTAAGAAAATAATCACAAGCTTTTACACCAGAATCAAATGCTGCCGTTTTATCTTTATCACTAGCTCTGCTGTGTTTAGCATCTTTCAAACATACATAAAAAGCTTTCGCTAACATCTCTGGAGATTCATTAAAACCTTCATGTCTTTGCAAAGCAACAACTACACGTTCCTGAGCAAAAACACTATTTTTTAAATACCAATCTGCCAATTCCATACGCAATTTCAGAGCAAGTTCACTGCTATCACCCGCAATCTCAATGGCTTTCAAATAAAAATCTAGTGTCTTGTATAAATCACTAGAAATAGCTATACCATCACGTAAATAAGCAATAGAATCCTGTATGGACCAACCAGTTCCTGACTCAAGCAACATAACCAAACCAGCCCTACGCAACCTAACATCACGATCAAGCTGGTCATCTGGCAAATCAAGGATGCTAGCAGCATAAAAATAATTGTCGATCGTTTCTTTATCCTGTTCAGAACCTGGTAGTAAACGATACAGACGATTGATATCATCTAAAGCTAATCTAAAATCTTTACCTCCATTAAGCTTAAAATTGCTAACTTCTAAATCAAAGAATTGTTTAGCGCTCATACGTGCAGCCACCCCATCTTCTCCAGCTCCATCAAGTTCCGCAGCACATAAAAGATAATCAAAAGATTCGGGGCTATCTTCTTCACCCCACAAAAAACGACCTGTTTCTAGGTATATTTTACACAACTGCATAGCATTAAAAATGGTTTCAGCCCCTGCAGCGTCACCAGCCTGCTCTAGAGCTTTTCGGTAAAAATAAACCATTTTGCCCCGATCATACGCATCACTTCCTTTTACAGAATAATGATAACCAAGTGCTTGGTAACCCAATGCAGCTTTTTTGTGAAAGTATTGTGTAGCATCACTATCTGCTAAAGCGCCAACTCTAGCACACAAATTGGCGTATTCTTCTTTAAGAGCCAGGTTATCATCAATAAAATATTTATCGTAACCTTTTGCATACGGAAGAATCTCGTCAAGACTTATATCAGACCTATCTAACAAAGAGAGCAAAACCGTTTTGTACATATCTAGCATATCTTTATTATCAAACACTTGATCTTCATCAGGTTGCTCTAACTCAAAAAGAGCTGCTTGTTCTAGGGCTAATCGATAAAAACGCACCATCCTTTCAGCATCGTTCACCTCACCATCTACAACACAATCATCACCGAGGTTTTTGTAAAGCTCAGCAGCTGCTACACGCGAAAATGGGTCTTTTAAGTAATATTCATCTGGCTCTCTCCAAGATTCTGCAAAACGCCAATCAGGGCAAGCATCCAAATAATCATCAGTTAAAGCACCTGCAAAATCTTCCGCACTCTTGCCAGAATTAGCTACACGCACACAAAGATTCGCATATGCTGCCATCTGTTCTGGCTCTAAATAATCGAGCAATTCAAAACAACGAAAAGCTTCGAAAACATATTTTGCAAAAGCATTAAAATCATCATCTGGATTAGTGGCTTCAACTAATTGAAGATACATTTGTAATTTTAGATCAAACTCTTCACCTTCATCCCGAAGCAAATCAACTACGCTCGCATAACGATCGGTATGTTCTCTTTCCAAACAAACCTCAGCAAATTCTTTTACTACAGCTAACTCTTCGCTAGTAGCACAATCAGCACGTTCTTTAACATATTCAATGATACCATCATAAACAACTAAATAGTTTTCATCTCGTAGTAAGAGTAAAGTGGAAGCCTTAATTAAATAAGCCGTAAAATTAAACGGGGTAACTTCATCAGACTCACCAAGACGCACATCACTTATAGCTTTATTACACCACTCTACTAAGTCACTTGCAGCACTTTGCAAAGCATCTGTAGTATCATACTCTGGCAACATATAATATGAAGCCTGCAAAAATTGCTTAGGTATTGGTGCTGTACCAATTTCTCCAGCAGCCTCATAGTTACTGTAATAACCTTTGAATGCTCCAGCCGCAGCCAGATAATTCTTATCTTCAAAATATTGATAACCCAAATTAAACAATGCCGCGGCATTAGTGGGGTCTAACATCAGCTTATCAACATCTCCACCACTTTCCCCCGGAGCATGCTTCAATGTAATAGTGTTTTCTATATCTGCTTTTCTGGCTCTTTTGTTCTTTTTGCTCTTCATCCACCCAAAGATATAATCCCAAAATGTCTTCTTTTCCTCTGGCACATCCTCATATTCATGAGCGAATATAGGTCCATTAACACCTCTATATTTACCTAAATGAGACTCGACTTCTTTACGAGTCACTTTTAAACCATGAAGCAACGCATCAAAAACATCGAGAGTAAATATACTACCACCATCATCGTCAAGCTCAACTTGTCTATCATCACCATTCAGCTGTGCTGACTTACCAATTACTTCACCGACCACCTCTACAGCAAACGATCTATCTTTCTTATTCATTGTGTGGCTATAGTCGTATGTTATCTTCAACATACCAACACCAGAGGCAAACATTTGATCCATCAAATTACCAACAACATCTCGAATAACATTATCATCATGCTCAGCATGTTCGGCTTTTACATAATTTACATAATTAACTAAAACAGATAAACCTATATCCACTCTATCAGCTATTCTCACACGACCGGAGGGGGCACTTTCAGATGATGCCTGATTCACTTGAGAAACAAAGCACTGTTCAAGATTAGTGTAAGCATCTACGTGGTTTGTTGTGTTTGTGATACAAATATCTTTGCCAAGAAAAGGGTTTGGCTGTGTGGTGTACACAAAAGGTAAGACTTCGTGAGCAAACCCGTCAGATAACGGATTAAAAGATACATCTCTACCAATCTCATCCACTACAGTCTCAACTCGATCTTCAATCATTCCTGAACTCATAAGATTACCCCCCGAAGGATAAAAAATTGCTACTCAGTAAACAATGACGATTGTAGCACGAAAATCAGGCTCTGTCACAAGAAAACCTTGCGCAAGTAAAGCCCTTCTGGAGGTGCAGTTGCGCCGGCTAGGGAGCGATTTTTAGCAAGCAGCACTTTTTTTATCCATTCTGGGTTATTCTTATTTAGGCCAACCTCGAGAAGAGAGCCTACTATGTTACGAACCATATGCAGCAAAAAAGCATTGGCCTTGATGTCTATGATGATGAGTTTATTGGATTTTGTAATGTTGAGTTTTTGCACATTACGCATTGGCGTTTTTGATTGACACAGCGCACCACGAAAAGAGGTAAAATCATTCTCTCCTAATAGATATTGTCCTGCTACATGCATTAAATTGTGATCTAAATCTTGATTGACCCAGGTTGCTCTATTATAAAAAAGCGCCGATGGATGTTTGTGATTATAGATTAGATAACGATATTCGCGGGCTTTGGCTGAAAAACGAGCATGAAACTCATCACTTACAACCTCTGCCCATTTGACCACAATATCTCTCGGCAAAATACTGTTTGCACCTCGCACCCAATTATCTAATGTTCGATTAGCAACAGTGTCAAAATGCACCACTTGACCAAGAGCATGCACACCGGCATCAGTTCTACCAGCACAAACGGTTTCTATGTTGTGATTTGCGACTTTTGATAATGCTTCTTCTAAACGTAATTGGACCGTCGGCAAAGTATCATTCTGCCTTTGCCAACCATGATATTGAGAGCCATCATATTCAAGACCTAACGCTATTCGCATATTAACCTATTTGTATTGGCGTAAATGTTCACCCAGAACTTTAGCGCTTTTTGCGTCATCCTGGCGCTTTTTTTTGCGTCATCCTGGCGGACGCCAGGACCCAGAGACCATTAAAACAAAAATTATAATATTTTTTAATGTCTCTGGATCCCCGCGACTGCGGGGATGACGTAACTTATGCGCCTCTAGATCCCGGCGGCTGCCGGGATGATGGGTGAGGTTACGTATTGGCGCAATTGTTAATAAACAGCACCGTCATCCGCGCAAAATCTACATGTGCCATAAAATAATTTTATTGTTTCTTTTGCTCTTGGTTTTGTTGATATAGAGCATCAAAATTCACAGGCGACAAATACAAAGGAGGGAAGCCACCGCGACCTATCAAATCAGAAATTGCTTCGCGAGCATAAGGAAACAAAATATTTGGACAAAAACTACCAAGCATTGGCTTCATCTGCTCCTCAGCAAAATTCTTAATCATAAAGATACCAGCTTGATTTACTTCTACTAAAAAGGCCGTCTGTTTTGGAAGCTTAGCGGTAACTATTACCTTGAGCACTACTTCATAAAAATCATCCTCTAGCTTTTTAGATTCAATATTAAGATCAATATTAACATCTGGCTGCCACTCTGCGGTAAAAACTTCTGGCGTATGCGGCGCCTCAAAAGAGCTATCCTTTAAATAAACTGTCTGAATAGCGAATTCCGGTTCGGCCTTCTTGTTTGTCATAATAAAACCCCTAATTTTTGGTCAATGGAAAATTTGCTCTCTGCCAAGCTGCTATACCACCTGTTAACGAATACAACTTACCAAAACCTTGAGCATAAAGAGACTTTGCCAGACGCACTGAATCATTGCCTGCAGAACACACTAAAATGAGCGGTCTATTTTTATACTCAGCAAGCTTATTAAGCTGTTCATTGAAATGTTCGGCTGGCACATTTATCGCATGAATGATATGCCCAGAACGAAACGATATTGCATCTCTCGTATCAACAACCAAGGCCTCTTGGTGATTAATAAGATCAGTTAATTGTTGCACATTGATTTTCTTCAAACCACGCACAATACCTTTTTGCTCTTCAACAATAATTAGAGCAACAACCACCAACAGTGCCAATGACAGCAATAAATGGTGTGAAAGAAATGTAATCAACTCTTGCATAAGGCTCGAGAGTATACCTAGCAAAGAGTCAAAATTCCAGCTAAAATCACCTAATGCTTACTACAGTAATACGGCTCTATAGCAAAGATAATAACACAGTGGATTACGCCACTTATGAAGATAATCATTTGCAAAAGGCCATAACAAATATACCCATTAATAAAGTAAACACAATGGGGCGCGTTATAGTATTAATACCAAGCCAATACACAACTATTACCAAAGTCAAAATTCCTGTTAAAAACAGAAAAACTTTTGCAAAAGCCGTACCATATGCACTAGAAAATAATCTACTTGATGAGGCAAAAAATCTGCACTTTGCTATAGGAGCAATTGCCGAATCAACTCCTGTTGTAATAATAAAAAAATCTATCTTACAAAATTATCTAGACTTATTATCTCAACATCAAATCAAACCTGATTATTTGCTACCTGACTTACTAATACTTCCCTTTGCAGAATCAAAATTGACCATATACTCAAATGAAAATGAGTCACTAACAAGAACTGGAGAAACGGCAGGGTTTGTGGGCTCTCACCAAAACATCGAAATTATAGCCAAAAAAGCTCAAGAAAAAGCTAATAAACCAATTGAAATCAATAGAATCATTGAAGCTAACAATGATGATTTTTATCAAACAATCGCCCCACAAATAACTAAACCCGTACCAATCAATCTCTTGCAAGGTGCATTTAAAGCAAAAATACCAACTATAAATCGCAATTGGTGGCTTGTGTCTATAATGGCAATACTATGCATCATTTTAGCCATTTCATCTCATAAGTTTTCTAAAAAAATTATCGCCCTTCAAATGACAAGCCAAAAACACAGCTATCTTCATCAAAACTCGAGCTTTTTACAATTACTAAAACAAATGGCTCCACAAATTGAAGCTGGAAATACAACTCCAGATAAAATGACCTTTGCGAAAAATAAACTATGCTTTATTTATCAAAACAAAACTCAATGTAAAAAATTAATAGGAACATCAAAAAAAATAAGCACTGCATATCCTATAATTAGAGTCAAAAACACTGCGGCATTCATCAAAACTTCCCTAAAAAATCAATTACAGTCAAATATTAATACAAAAATTACTAATATAAATAGTGATGCAATTGAGCTCTCTTTAGACAATGTATCATTCGATTATCTAGTTAATTGGATTGAAATGATCTGGCTAAAACACAACTTAGTTGTTTACAATGCCAATATTAACAAGAAAGGTGCTCCTGGAATGGTGAGCATCACACTGAAAATAAAAAACGAGAAAATATCATGAAAAGCATCATAAAATTTATCATCTCCACCGTTGTAACACTACTAATAGTATTAATTCTCGGGACTTTTTTAATAGGATATTTTGTAAATATTAATCAGTTTAAAAGTGAACTTACTAAAGTTGTAAAACAAAAGACAGGGCGCACTCTCTTAATAAAAAGCAATATGAAGCTCTCATACTTCCCTCTAAGCTTAAGAGTACAAAATGTAACCTTGAGCCGAGAAAACAAGCCAAACCAAATCCAATTTTCCATCAAAAAAGCCACTATAAAGGCTAATTTAGTAAAACTGATGGAAGGTAAATTCGTTATCAACAAACTCTCTCTTACTGGCACAACACTTTACCTTAACAACAAAAACAAAATTTTCATAAAACAATTAAATAGTCGCTGCATTTTTCGCGATAACACGCTCACCTTAAACCCTATACAAGCAAGTTTATATAATGGTGCACTATCAGGGAAACTAACCTTAAATTTAGACAACAACAAATTAAAACTAAATACCAATGCAACCAAAATCTCGATCAAACCCCTGCTAATGGATGCTGCCAACTATAAACAACTAACTGGCAATATTAATTTTAATTTCAACATTGAAACTTCAAGTAAAAATCCATCTACCATCACAAACCAAATGAATGGCTCTGGTGCTTTTAGCGCTCTTAATGGTAAATATTATGGTGTAAATCCGATTTTGCTTGTTAAACAAACCTACGCAGCATTAAAGAAAAAACCAATGCCAGCCACACCTAACAAACCTGCAACTGCCTTTAAGAGTGTAACAGCTACTTTCAATATTAAAAACGGAGTGCTTTCAACCAATGGCTTCAAAGTGCTAGGCAAGGGATTCTCGATAAGCGCTCAAGGCAATGCTAACTTAAATAATTCAACAATTGATTTTGAGCAGAAAATCACCATTGATAGAAAACATCAAGAAGCCTTAGAAGTTCCCGTTAACATCACAGGCACCTTAACCAAACCGCAATTCAAACCAAACATGGTTTATCTTGCCAAAATCACCTTACAAACAGCAGGAGATGCTATCATCAAAAACTTCCATTCTAGCAAGGAAGGGTTAAGTGATGCTGGCAAAAAACTAAGCGAAGCAATAGGGAAAATATTTAAATAACAGATCCGTCTTCACTACGCTTCGCCGAGACAGGCTTCGTTCAGAGTGAATTCTTGCTAAGGACACAAAGAAAACTGGCTTGACCGGGCGTAGTTCTGCGAGTGAAACGAGCAGACCAAAGGCTGGTGGCCAGAGACAGAATCGAACTGTCGACACGAGGATTTTCAGTCCTCTGCTCTACCGACTGAGCTATCTGGCCATCTTTAAAAAGATCAGATTGGTATTAAACCGATTGCAGCCTACCAAGTCAAGTCTTTATTGCAAACACCCCTTCTTTACCATAAACTCCGACGAAATTCCGTGGCTTACGGTTATAGTCTGGATATGAGAAGAAAGTATGTTACCACTTACACTACTATCTACGCTTGGTTTAATTTGGGGATCAGCCTTTGCTATAGCACGCTATGTGATGTGCAACGGTGTATCGCCATTAATCTATTCTTTTATGGTGGTTTTTTTCCCAGCAATATTAATGTCAATTCATTGCTTAAATAAAAACAATCTACACAAAGTAATTTTTACCAATCCCAAGTACTATATAATAACCGCCCTACTAGGCATTGTTATTCCTAATACCAACAAATACTATTTAGCATCTCATCTGCCATCTGGCATTTTAGCCATAATAGTAGCCACCACCCCATTTTTCATTTACCCGCTAGCTTTATTATTTCGCGAAGAAAAGTTCCAACTACAAAGACTATTAGGAAGCCTGTCTGCAAGCTGCGGAATTTTATTGCTAGCCATTTTACATTCAACCACTCACCTTAGCATCAACTACTATTTGTTAATAAGCTTTATTACGCCAATAAGTTACGCTACTTGCGCCGTTTACGTTGCACGTTTCATACCACAGAAACAAGATGTAAAAATACTTACAACTGGCATGCTAATCGCTGCTGCAATTATGCTTACTCCGGTCTTATTCACCCACAGCATTGCTTCACTAACCTCCCTAACAATGGGAACTAGCATCGCTATCATCGCTGAAATACTATTAGTCACTACAGGTTATTTGATTTTATTTAAAATACTGAAAAACTATGGCTCAATAAATTACAGCCTAGTAGATGGCATCGCCGGAATTGTTGGTGTATTTTTTGGGTATATATTTTTCACCGAAACAATCTCCAAGTTTATAATTTTAGCAATTGTATTTATTGCCTTAGGAATTATTTTGTTAAAAAAAAGAAAACCAAAACTTGATACAAATAAATTGCACATGTAGGGGCGGACCACTGTGTCCGCCCTTGCCTAAAACAGCACGGTTTTTTTTAACTGATTAGGTGCAATATCATGAAGATCCCGGATCAAGTCCGGGATGACGGTGCATTTTATTAGCACAGGTGTTTTATAGCAAAAATTATACCTATCGATTTTCTTTAACAAAACTCAACAACAATAACAAGGCACCAATTGTGATAGCACCATCGGCTACATTAAAAGCTGGCCAGTGATACATATGCCAATGAAAATCCAAAAAATCGACAACAAAACCACGAAATAAGCGATCAATCAAATTACCAATGGCACCAGCTAAAATTAATGAAATAGCAAGGGATGTTAACTTCTGATTTTTTTTCAATCTCCACAGCCAACCAAGCAAAAAAACAGTTGCTACCATTGCCAATATAATGAAAAACAGGTTCTGCCAACCAGATTCAGCAGCTAAAAAACTAAAAGCCGCGCCAGTATTATGCATATTAATCAGGTTGAAAAATCCAGTAATTTTTATACCACTTAAAAAATTAATTTTCTGCATCACCAAATATTTAGTGTATTGATCAAATGCTATAATCAAAGCTGAAAGAACAACCCAAAGCAATTTATAAAGTTTTTCCATTAAATTAAACCTATTGTTTATATCGCATACTCATTCCTGCGAACGCTGAAATCCAAAGACAAATAAAACAAAAATTTAAAATATTTTCTACATGCCTCTGGATCCTGGCGTCCACCAGGATGACGTTGTGCGCGGGTTGACGCGTGAAAACCTCAAGCGAACCTGCGCAATTCTCCATCGCCATCAACATTAGCAACACAACGCGAACAGAGTTCCGGATGCTCCTTATTTTCACCGACATCATTTCGATATTGCCAACAACGCACACACTTATTGGCATTAGATGCCACAACCTTGATCCACAAACCACCATCTGCAGAGGCCACCGCACGTTGATCCTTATCCGCCAACAATTGCACTTTGGCATCAGCCGTAATTAAAACAAAACGCAACTCTCCCCCGAGCAAGCTCAAAATATTCAACCAATGTTCATCGCAATAAAGCGTAACTTCAGCTTCCAATGCTGACCCTATGTAACCTAAAGAACGTTGTTTTTCTAACTCTTTATTTACTTCTCCGCGCAAATAGATAATTTTCTGCCAAAACTCTTGGTCCATAGCATTATCAGCATTAAATACAGGAAAATCTTTATACCAAGTTGCAAGCATTACAGAAGCAGCCTTTGGCTCCGGCAAATAGCTCCACGTCTCTTCAGCAGTAAAACTCAAAACTGGAGCTATCCAACGCACCATGGCTTGTAAAATGTAATAGATCGCTGTTTGCGCTGACCTACGACCCACGCTATCAGTCTGCATGGTATATTGACGATCCTTAATTATATCTAAGTAAAACCCACCCAACTCAATCGAACAGAAACTATGGACTTTTTGGTAAATCAAATGAAACTGATATTCATCATAAGCATCTTTAAGCTCTTGTTGCAAATTTTCGGATCTTTTAACTATTGCGCGATCCAAAGCCAACATATTATCAGGCGCAACCATATGCTTTGAACTATCGAAATCATGCAAATTAGCTAAAAGAAAACGTATAGTGTTTCTAATCCGACGGTAGCTATCAGCAACTCGCTTCATACCCTCATCGGATAAAGATAACTCAGCACTGTAATCAGTCGCTGCTACCCAAAGACGCGCAATATCAGCACCATACTTTTTAATCAATGTTTCTACTTCGATAACATTACCCAAAGATTTAGACATTTTGTGTCCCTTGGCATCAACCACAAAACCATGAGTTAACACAGTTTTGTATGGAGCATGCCCCCACATCGCAACTGAAGTTAACAGCGATGATTGAAACCAGCCACGATGCTGATCTGATCCCTCTAAGTACAAATCAGCAGGAACATCTAAATTAGCGCGCTCTTTTAAAACACAATTATGACTTACGCCAGAATCAAACCAAACATCCAAAGTATCAAGCACTTTTTCATAATTTGCCGCATCACTGCCCAACAAATCTTCACCACTTAAATCCTGCCAAACTTCAATACCATGTTGCTCAATCTTAAGGGCCACCTGCTCAATAATATCCATTGTATTTGGATGTAGTTCTCCAGTTTTTTTATGGATAAAAAGCGGCATTGGCGTACCCCAGAGTCGCTGTCTTGAAATACACCAATCAGGACGATTTTCAATCATACTTTTAATACGCGCCTTACCCCATCCCGGCAACCAACGCACTTTCTCTATTTCATCCAGTGCTTTAGCGCGCAAAGCATTTTTATCCATGCTAATGAACCATTGTGGTGTTGCTCTAAAAATTACTGGCGTCTTATGTCTCCAGCAATGTGGATAGCTATGTAATAATTTAGCATAACAAAGTAAATTACCGCGCTCTTTTAGTAGCTCAATTACTTTATCGTTAACTTTAAACACATGTTCGCCACCAAAAAATGGCAAATCATCACGAAAACAACCGTTATTTTCTACTGGATTATCAATTGGCAAACCATATTCAACACCAATCAAATAATCATCTTGACCATGACCTGGCGCCGTGTGCACAGCTCCAGTACCATTTTCCTGAGTTACATGCTCACCTAAAACAATAGGCACTTGTCTGTCTAAAAACGGGTGCTGCAATAAAATATTCTCTAATTTAGCACCAATTATCTTATCAACAATCTTTCCATCATCAATGGCATAACGGTCCAACATATCTTCAAATAAATTTTCCGCGACCAATAGATATTTTCCAGGAAGCTCAACTAGAAAATAATTATATTCAGGATGCAGGGCTACTGCCTGATTAGCTGGCAAAGTCCAAGGCGTCGTCGTCCAGATTGGTACAATAATAGTTTTTTTGGCATCTAACTTTATATTGCAACAAGCGGCAAATTTATCACACTCTACCACGGAAAAAGCCACATCAATCGCCGGAGACTCTTTGTCTTTGTACTCAACCTCAGCTTCAGCTAAAGCAGATCCACAAGCAGTACACCAATGCACCGGCTTAAAACCATGCGCCAAATGACCATTTTCTATGATTTTACCCAGGGCTCTTACAATATCAGCTTCATACTTGTGATTCATTGTAAGATATGGATTCTCCCACTCGCCGATTACGCCCAAACGAACAAAACCTTGCTTCTGCAACTCAACTTGCCGAGAGGCATAATCACGACATGCTTCATAAAACTCTTCCTTGCTAACTTTAACACCAGCCTTACCTACCTTTTTTTCGACATTAATTTCAATAGGTAACCCATGACAATCCCAACCAGGAACATATGGAGTATCCAAACCATTTAGCGCGCGAGACTTAATAACAATATCTTTCAAAATCTTATTCAGAGCATGGCCCATATGCAACTTGCCATTGGCGTACGGAGGACCATCATGCAGTATAAATTTATCACGACCACTACGTGCATCACTACGCTTTTGATTAAGATCAAGCTCTTGCCAATTTTGCAAAACTGCGGGCTCTTTTTGTGGCAAATTAGCCTTCATCGGAAAGCTGGTCTTAGGTAAATTTAAGGTATCTTTATAGTCTTTCATGCGCGCAACTTTAGCACACGCAGCAAAGGGGTCAAGTTTAGAATTGCGATAGATAAACTTAACCCATATAAACCATAGACTTGCTCCATCTATCGGAGTTATGATGCGCCAAGTTTTATAACACACAAAATCTCAAGCCTTTTTAATAGATTTGATATACACATGACACTCATCACAATAGGCTCTATTCTTATCGCAACCTTATCAGGTTTATTACCAATTATTTTTTTAAAACGCTGGCCAACACTTCTGAGACTAATCCATTCAACATTGATTGGTTTAGCAGGTTTGGGATTTATTTCGGCGGGACTATTAACCTTATCAACAAATCAATCGATTATTTTAAATTTAACTACAGGGTTTCCTGCCATCAGTTGGTCCCTGCATTTGGATGCTTTATCGGGATTTTTTCTCTCTTTAATAGGCATTATTGTTATTGCTATTGCATTCTATATACCGTTTTATTTAAGACAATATGAGAACACTAAACAATCCATAAATTCATTAATGTTTTTCACTGGATTATTTTTAGCTAGCATGTCTTTAGTTATATTGGCCAATAACATTTTTTCCTTTTTATTCTCTTGGGAAATGATGTCACTAACTAGTTACTTCCTAGTGATTTACCAACATCAATATGCCGAAAATCGTAAAGCCGCCCAAGTTTATTTATTGATGGCTCATTTAAGCGGCCTATTTATCCTATTAGCTTTTGGTATTCTCGCTAAATTTAGCGGTGCCTATGATTTTCAAACTATACATACTCACGCAGCAACACTCACACCATTGTGGGCAAACATAGCTTTTTTATTTGCCTTTCTCGGATTCGGCATAAAATCCGGCATGGTTCCAGTTCACGTTTGGTTACCAAAAGCACATCCAGTAGCGCCATCTCACATATCTGCTCTAATGTCTGGTGTGATGCTAAAGGTCGCAATTTACGGCTTGATCCGCATTGTCTTTAATTTATTAGGTGTGATCCACTGGCAATGGGGCATGCTAATTATGTGTATAGGCGGTCTATCAGCTTTATGGGGAATTTTATATGCATTAATGCAAAACAATCTCAAGCGTTTATTAGCATACAGTTCCGTCGAAAATATCGGTATTATTTTTATTGGACTTGGCCTATCCGTTATATTTATAAGCGATGGGCATCCGATGCTCGGCGCTTTGAGTTTAATCGCGGCGCTATATCACACGTTAAATCACGCCGTATTCAAAAGCCTATTGTTTCTAGGAGCTGGCGCCATTTTGCAACATACCCATGAACACGATTTGGAGAACATGGGTGGTTTAATTCATAAAATGCCACAAACTGCCCTTTTCTTTTTGATAGGTTGTATAAGCATTGCCGCGCTACCACCATTTAATGGCTTTGTTTCTGAGTGGCTAACCTTCCAAGCATCATTACAAACCTCCGTATTACACAGCAATATTATGCGCGTAGTTATCCCAATTGCAGCTGCTGTATTAGCACTAACTGGAGCTTTGGCTGCCGCCTGCTTTGCCAAAGTATACGGCGTAGCTTTTTTAGGTAAATCACGCACTAGACACGCACGTCATGCACGAAAAACCGGACTCGGCATGCGTTTTTCTATGGCAGCATTAGCAAGCACATGCTTACTCTTAGGCATATTTCCAGCTTTTATAATCCATTTAATTAATAAGATTCCTGCATCATTATTTGGAACTGGTCTATCGCCAACACATGTTCAACACTGGTTATGGATCGCTCCCATTTCTTTCAAAGTCTCATCCTACAGTAGCCCTATAATTTGTGGTGGCATAATTTTGCTATGCATTATTACCTATTTTTTGCTAAGACAATTTGGTCACTCTTACGCATACAAAAAAAACCCAGCTTGGGATTGTGGCTTTGGCGGACTAAATACCAGAATGCAATATAGTGCCACCGCCTTTGTAATGCCAATCAGACGAGTTTTTCACAACGCTTGGCAGTTAGATGAAAAAATTACCACAGAAAACACTGAAGATGGTGATACAAAAATAAGATATGAATTACGTATTAAAGACTGGATTTGGACAACATGTTATAAGCCGCTTGATAAATACATACAAAAATCCGCTAAATTGTTAGCACATCTTCAAGGCGGCAATATGCGCATTTATCTTGCCTATACCTTTTTTACTTTATTAATACTCTTATTGGTGGTTTCGTGAAAACTTTATTAATCGAAATTATACAAGTACTACTATTTTTAGCATTATCGCCTCTCCTGCTTGGTTGGATAAAATGCTTAAAATGTTTATTGCAAAATCGTCGTCCACCATCAATAATCCAACCATATTTTAATTTAATTAAATTAATACGCAAACAAACGATTGTTCCATGTGAAGCTTCCTGGATTTTTCGGTTTACACCATATCTTATGTTCAGTGTATCGATATTAGCAGGAATAATGGTACCGTTATTCGCGATAAATCTACCAATAGCCTACATGCAAATTGGCGATGTTATCGTGTTAATTGGGCTGTTTGCTTTGGCGCGTTTTTTCCTAGTGTTAGCTGGCATGGATATAGGAACAGCGTTCGGCGGCATGGGTTCATCAAGAGAAATGCTGATATCATCGCTTGCTGAACCATCAGCATTATTGGTTTTATTCACACTAGCAATGACCGCATCCAGCACCAATCTTTACCTTATCATTAAGCATTTAATCGAGAGTAGCTTTGTATTAAGACCATCTTTTGTTTTTGCCTTTTTGGGTTTAGCCATGATAACGCTCGCCGAAACTGGACGCATCCCAATTGATAATCCAGCAACGCATCTTGAATTGACCATGACGCATGAAGCTATGATTCTCGAATATAGCGGCCGCTATTTAGCATTAATAGAATGGAGTGCACAAATAAAGCTCATGGTTTATTTGGTACTTTTAAGCAATATTTTCTTTCCCTGGGGTATAGCCACCAATTTAACATTGAGCAGTTTAAGTATTGGCCTTTTAGCGACCATACTAAAACTATTTGGTTTTGGCTTAATTTTGGCTATAACAGAAACAAACCTAGCTAAATTAAGATTATTCAGGGCGCCATATTTCTTGAGCATAACATTTATGTTGTGTTTGTTGGCGATTCTAAGTCACGTTATTTTAGAGATCTAAAACATGGATAGCATATTACACTATCAACAAATCGCATCCACACTATCCATGTTAATGTTGTTTGCAGCGTTTGCCTTGCTAATTAATAAAAGAATATTAAGCTTAATTAATTCTTTTGCTATACAAAGCTTTCTATTAGCACTCGCTACTTTTGGACAAGCATTTATCTTACATAGATATGCCATTTATTTTTCTGCCTTACTAACACTCACGCTAAAAGTAATATTAATTCCGTGGTTTCTTCGGCGATTAATTTTTAAATTAAAAATCCCCAAAGAAATTCCACAAATCACCCATCCATTTTTCACCTTATTTGGCGCATTAGCGCTAGTGATTTTTTGCTACTACATTATCGCGCCCATAAATTTATTTCCATCAATAGCCGCCAAAAACATCGTAGTGGTTGCTATGACCATCATCCTCTTGGGTATGCTGCTTATGATAATTAGGAGCAATGCTATAAGTCATGTAATTGGTTTTATGGTTATGGAAAATGGCCTGTTTTTTGCAGCATTAATATCCACCCAAGGTGTACCAATGATAGTAGAACTTGGAGTTGCCTTTGATCTCTTAGTAGCCGTCGTATTATTTGGCGTGTTCTTTTTCCATATCAGATCAAGTATCGACTCAATGGATGTAGATAGTTTAAATCGTTTAAGAGAGGATACAGAATGATAGCTATAAATCTCATGCTTCTTATCCCTCTTATGGGCATGCTATTTTTTGTTTTCTTTGGCAGATTAAAAATAAGCGGCGCAATTAATATTTTATTTTCCATTGCAACTTTTATTGATTCACTTTTTCTCGCTATACATTTATTAAAAAACGGACCAATTCTGTGTTTAGGCAAACAAATCTATATCGATGCTTTGAGTGTAATCTTAATCGTGTTAACTACATTTGTGAGTTCAACTGTTGCCATATTTTCCAGCAACTACATGCGACAAAATTTAGATTCAGGACGAATAACTGCCAAACTCTTGCAACTATATTACATCATGTTTCAAGCATTCATCGGCACAGTGTTATTAGTATATGCAACTAATAATATCGGCTTACTCTGGGTCGCAATGGAAGGAGCAACATTAGCAACCGTGCTACTAGTTAGCCTCTATCGCACCCCCGAATCAATAGAAGCCGCTTGGAAATACTTCATTTTATGTATAGTTGGCATCGCTTTAGCGCTCTTTGGAACTATATGTATTTACTTCTCTTCGATTAAATTGCCAATTACCGCAGACGCTGCTATGTTATGGACTGTTTTACATCAACACGCGGCATTATTAGATCCACACGTTTTAACCATTGGTTTCGTGTTTCTATTAGTTGGTTATGGCACTAAAGTTGGCTTAGTACCGCTACACTTTTGGCTGCCGGATGCACACTCTGAAAGCCCAGCGCCGATGTCAGCGCTATTATCAGGATTACTCCTAAATATCGGTGTATATGCTTTAATCAGATTCAAAATGCTAATCGATCCAGGCTTATCCAATCAACTTACTAACAATATGCTTCTAGCATTTGGCTTTGTATCATTTTTAATTGCCGGCTTCTTTATTTATCGACAAAAAAATATCAAACGCATGTTTAGTTATTCTTCGATTGAACACATGGGTTTAATTACTTTTGCGTTTGGATTAAATACACCCCTGACAAGTTTTATCGGTCTTTTTTATGTAATCATTCATTCGCTAGTAAAGTCCGCAATCTTTATGTCGGTCGGAAATGTTATTCAACTTGTAAAAAATCAAAACATGGATAAAATCCGCGGCTTAATTCAACTAAAACCCATAGTCGGCTGGACACTACTTTTTGGTCTAATTGCTATAGCTGGATTCCCACCATTTGGTATTTTTAATAGCGAATTTCTGCTATTTATCGCAAGCACACAAAAAAATATTTTATTCTCTATATTATTAATATTGGGGTT
The DNA here is from genome assembly GCA_016936855.1 of Gammaproteobacteria bacterium. GTDB lineage: Bacteria > Pseudomonadota > Gammaproteobacteria > UBA9339 > UBA9339 > JAFGXA01. Next base: position 19,958 of record JAFGXA010000038.1, read on the forward strand.
ATTAATTGCTATGGCGGGGCTGTTTAAAAATTTACACCCCGTTTTGTTCGGGAAAAACACTGATGAAGAATTACCGACTACTAAAGTTTGCACCTTGCCAAGTGTTTTAAATCTATCAATTGCTCTATATTTAGGCTTACATATTCCACATGTTTTAATGCTATTATTAAATCAAGCAACTGTTGCCATTGCTGGTGGAGGTATTACATTATGAATATAACTTGTAATGATTGGCGGCATGAATTTGCATTGAAGTTAGCACCAGAAAATATTCTCTTACAAGAACAGAATGTATCTATACTAACGATCCAGGCTGACGCGTGGCAATCAGCGTCCAAAACAGCCATAACATTTAATTGTCGTTTTGCTGCAATTTGGGCAAAAGAGGTCAATCAAAACTTTCAATTAAATATCCCCCTAGAATTAAATGGTAAATATCTTTTATTAAGAACTGAAATCCCAATTGCAAAACCGGAAATTGCATCTTGGGCAAACATCTATCCAGCTGCTAACCGACCAGAACGTCATACACATGATATGTTCGGTGTAATATTTCTTGATCACCCAGATTGCAAACGTTGGACCAGGCACCAAGCTTGGAGTGAAACCGAGTATCCGCTGCGCAAAAACTTTTCGCCCAACAATCCTGCTATTGAAAAAGAAACACCACCTGATGTGGATTATCCATTCTTTAAGTTAGATGGCAGCGGAGTTTGTGAAGTTCCGGTTGGACCAGTACACGCTGGTATCATAGAACCAGGACATTTTCGCTTTCAGATTGCAGGTGAGGATGTACTTAATCTCGAAGAGCGCTTTGGTTACGTACACAAAGGCATAGAGAAATTATCTGAAAACATGGAGATTAAAAGCCTAATTCGTTTGGCTGGAAGAGTTTCAGGCGATAGCACTGTCGCTTACGCTTGGGCAACTTGCCAAGCTTGTGAAAATGCAATCAACATTGAACCACCTAAACGTGCTTTATTTATCCGCGCTATTATGAGTGAACGCGAACGCGTAGCAAATCATCTGGGAGATATTGGCGCGATCTGCAACGATGTTGGTTTTGCTTTTGCCTATTACCAATTTAGTCGTTTAAAAGAATTATGGTTGCGTTTGAATGCAGAAATATTTCAACACAGATTTATGATGGATTGCATAACATTCGGCGGTGTTAAACAAGACTTAACTACTAATGATATTGGAAAAATGCATCAAGAAATTGCGGATTTCAAGCAAGAATTAATCGAATTGTTTGCAATAATAGAAAATTCTGAATCACTACAAGATCGCTTAAAAACCACAGGAATTTTAACGCAAGAGATAGCCGAAAAAATAGGCGCTGTTGGTTACGTCGGTCGAGCAAGTAATTGCGACTATGATTTAAGGCGGGATGCACCATATTTGCCTTATGACGAACTCAGCATAAAAGTCCCAATTTTTCAGGAGGGAGACGTTGCTGCAAGATTAAAAGTACGCGCTAAAGAAATAATGGTGTCATTAGAATTAATTAATGAATTACTAAATACTTTACCTGCCACAGAATTACAATTTAATTACACGGGATCTTTTAAAAATTGCGAAGGAATAGGCTTAATTGAGGCTTGGCGTGGAGAATTATTGGTTTATGTTAGTTTTGATGAAAATGGAAAAATCGACAGATATTACCCGAGAGACCCAAGTTGGTTAAATTGGCCAGCTTTGGAACAGTTAATTCATGGCAATATTGTGCCTGATTTTCCAGTGTGTAATAAATCGATAAATTGTTCATACTCAGGACACGACCTATAAATTATCAAGTTAAAAACTATGTTAAAACTTTTAAAAAAAATATGCGAAGTTGGCATCATAACAGAACAATTTAATCTAAATGATACCACTGATATTGAATTCATCGGCAAAAGTTGTCGCAAATTAATTAATAAATATTTTGCCAGCAGTCTCGCAATTCGCATGGTTGACGCTGGGTCTTGTAATGGTTGCGAGCTAGAAATTCAAGCTTTAAATAACCCTTTTTACGATATTGAACGCTTCGGCATTCATTTTGTCGCATCCCCACGTCATGCTGATATGCTCTTAGTAACAGGTCCCGTTGCAAAACATATGGAAGCGGCGCTAAAAGCAACTTATGCAGCAATGCCTAAATCAAATTTAGTAGTTGCAGTTGGTAACTGTGGCGTAAATGGTGGTGAATTTGGTGTATCCTATGCAAGTCTCGGCGCTGTCTCCAACATTATTCCTGTTGATTTTACTATCGAAGGTTGCCCTCCAACACCAGCAAAATTATTAACTGGAATTATGCAGGCAATTGGTAACCGCAACGTCTAATGCCACTAATTTCAACGCTACATCGCCAGTGTTGCACAAACTATGTTGTTCGCCAGGTGCATTAATGATCACATCTCCCGGTTTAACCGCGAAAGTTTTCTCTCCTTCCTGCATTTCTCCTTGACCGTCGACAATTACATAAATTTCTTCGTCGATATCTTTATGACGATGCAAACCAATGCTCGAGCCAACTGGTAAAGAAATCATAGCAATAAAGTTGCAATTAGTATCATCACCATTTTTTAACATATGATGCATATGTACAGCAGCAGCTCCATCGTGAATTACTATATTCTCTGGGTTTTGGTTATCAAAAGAATATTTACTCATAATTAAAATCCTATTTTTTCTCATTAACAACAACAATCATTGGTTGCATAGGTAGCATCTCATTATTCATATCAAACATGTTTTGATTAAAATAGCGATGCCATCTCTTCCACATTCTGTGAAAATGACGCCTTTCTAGCTGTTGTTGATGTCGCATTTTTTTATAAAGCTTTTTAGCTTGCATTTTGTTCAATTTCTTACCATTTTCATAAGCAGTAATAGTTTCTTTGCCATTGTTTGATGTAACTTGAACGTAAGTAGAACTTATTTTATTTTGCTGCTTAATTAATTTATTTAAAGCCTGATGATATTCTTTTTTATTAACCCACCCAATATTTCCATTTATAGGATTACCAACTTTAATCCAACCTTTTTGACGAAATATTGGTATTAACCTATGTGATGGATTAATTTTTGCTACAACTTTTGCACCAGCGTGCGGCGCATCATATAAATTTATTGTATTAATATCTTTGTTTTTAGCAAAGCCAAAAGGGGCCACAAAAAAAATTAAACAAGTCACAATAAATAAAAATAGTTTACGCATATCACATCCTCCTTATTAATGAGATCAGGTGTTTTAACATACGCATTATTATAAAATAAAATAATTTAACGCATCAATAGTTTCCGTATTAAGACCTATTTTTTTGTCTATATTATCATCTGCCGCAAGATCAGATACTTTAATTCCCAAATAAATATCTTCATCATAATTATTTAACTCTTGCATGGTTTGCTTGACTTCATCAATCCCCAATAATCCATCACTTTGCAAATAATCACCATTAATAAAATTTCTGGGTGGCATATGTGTATCCCGCCAATACCCATAATTGCTATTTACATCATCAGTGCAACCAGAAAAGAAAAAACCATTGAATAATCCCGCATTTTTGACCATTTCAATATGCGATAAAGGCTTTTTCACCGATCTTCCTTCTATTGCTGAACGCGCCCAATTTAAAACAATGCCATAACCACCAACTGTAGAAATAACTTCAATTTCATCTTCCAACAATAAAAAACCCTTATCAGCAATTTGATTAGGAATATAAGCATCACAATGCTCAAGATTTAATTCAGCTCCATCCCAATTAAAATCCTTTATTTCACGCAATGACTGTTTAAGCGCTTGTTTAGAGCCTCTCATCTCATTAACAACGTTACGTGGCAGCGAATGAAAATGCACCGCTTTAACTATTTTTCGACCAAACCCCCGATTGAGCTTACGAATATAATCACTAATATCTTCCATGATTTTTACCGCAGCCATTCTATCTTTTTCCACAACTGACGCTAATCCAAAATATGGATTACCCTTTAATAAATTCATAAATTCAGGTAAAGCAGTTATTATCAATGACCAATTTTCTGGTATATTTTCTAACAACCATGGCAATGGATATTTATCAGACTGTGGCAAAAATGGATGCTCAATTCCAACGACTTCGGGTTTATTAGCTAATCCATGAAAATAACGACTTTCATCTTCTGGGCACCATTTATCAGACGATGGTGATGTTGCATAAGCAGAAATAAAATAATGTGCCGACATATCTTGATCCTCTTTAGCAATCCATATAAAACAAGAACAGTATAATAAATATTCTCTGAACAGCCCATTGATTTCTAAATCTAGACCTCAACAACTTTACTTGCTAATCTGCGTATCATGAATAAACAATGCTCTTGCCAAAATAAAAAAAACGTAGCGACACTATCCAGTGCGCTTGGAATCACAATAAGCTTGCTTAGCTTAATTATCTGGTTACTGCTATATCCACAACTATCTAATATCGCTAGCATGGTCGTTTACCATTGGCTAGGAGCCGTGCCAGGCAGCCGAAGCGCTGATAGCGTACATTTTTTCATTTATGATTCTATTAAGATAATGATGCTATTAAGCCTTGTAATCTTTATTGTAGGCATAGTTCGCTCATTTATTGATCCAGAAAAAGTTAGACGTTTCCTAGCTGATAGAGCACCGCTCACTAGCAACATGTTCTCAGCCAGTTTTGGAATCATAACGCCATTTTGTTCTTGCTCAGCCATTCCAGTATTTGTTGGTTTTATGACAGCAGGGGTGCCTTTAGGCGCTACCTTTTCTTTTTTAGTATCATCTCCAATGATCAATGAAGTAGCACTAATTTTACTGTATGGATTATTGGGCTGGAAAATAGCCTTACTATATCTTGCAACAGGATGGACGATTGCTGTTGTATCTGGTTTTATTCTGGGAAAATTAAAATTAGAAAAGCATGTTGAAGGCTGGGTTTATGAAGAACAACGCGCATCCTGCTGCCAAGAAATGCTAACTCTAAATTGGGGAATGCGAATTCAAGAAGCATGGCAATCTGTCAAAGATATCGTTGGAAAAGTTTGGGTATTCATGTTGATAGGAATTGCTATTGGTGGAGCCATTCACGGCTATGTACCACAAACTTTAATGGCTCACATATTAGGGCACGCTACATGGTGGTCAGTACCACTTGCCATATTAATAGGTGTACCTCTTTATTCTAACGCTGCAGGAGTAATTCCAGTCGTAGAAGCTTTATTGAGCAAAGGCGCAGCATTGGGTTCCGTATTGGCATTTATGATGTCGGTTGTAGCCTTATCTTTACCAGAGATGTTAATTCTACGTAGAGTCTTAAAACCAAAATTATTAGCTATCTTTGTCACCATTGTGACTCTTGGTATTTTGCTAATTGGATTTTTGTTTAACGCACTACTGATGTAGATAAAAACTCTGCTTACAAAATATCAAGCACCAACTTCTGCAATTTTTTTGCTGATTCAACGGTAATTGTGGGTCGAGTATACATCAAATCAAACGATAATCGATTATCCCAAGTATAAGCGACAAAACCAAGAGTATGACTCCGGTTCCACAATGCTGGCACATTAGCGCTCAACTCTACAGCTTCACAGCGTAACTCACCGATATGTTTGGACAAGGGAATAATTCCTGCATTACTAACCCATGCCACTGGTTTTACCATGCTATCGTCAAAAAAATCTAAAATTTTTTCTCTGTTTGTATATTTATTATTAAATTTTGAAGCAGCCAAGGTAACCCTCCCTTAGAAAAGGTAAAAAAAACACAGCAAAATTGCTGTGTTTTTTTATAGAGAGGCTTTACCAGCGACGATCGCCGCCTCTGCTGCCACCACTTTCTCTTGGCTTTGCCATATTAACGTTCAAGGCTCTGCCTCCTAAGTCTTTTTCATTCAATGCGTTAATAGCATTTTCAGCATCAGCCTGATTTTTGTATTCCACAAAACCAAAGCCTTTAATGCGTCCAGTTTCACGGTCAATTATAAGATTCACAGATTCAAGTTCACCATATTGTGAAAATAGGTCTCTGATCTCGTCTTCTGTAGCAGAGTATGGCAAGTTGCCAACATATAGTTTTTTCATATTAAATATCTCATTGTAAAAAAAATAACGCAAAGTAACCGAAATCTTTAGTTTTTGAGAAGTTTAATTAGAAATCGTCAAAGATAAAAGAATAACCAAGAAACCAAACGTTGTGGGTATAGTAGCACCTTTTTGAGAAAATGGTAGGTTTTTATCAATTATTTTGTTCTATAACTAGTATTTGGTGGAAAAATGCATGAGAATAGGCGCAATGCATTGAGAAAAAAGACAGTTTAATATTATTTGAAGGAGTTAATTATGTCGCAGATAGGCCAGACCTCCCATTCTTTCCATATTCCAGTTTTAGGCACAGGTTTTACCATAGATACTCCTCTGAAAGTTGCTAAATACGGTATTTCTTCAGTTATTTCGCTAGTAGATGATGTCTTAATTGAGCAGATGCGGGAGTTTTATTGTGCAAAAAATAATGAACCATATGTTGCTATTAACTCTAAGGATGATGATTCACGCGCTCGTCGTATAACTGAGTACTTGAACTTATTGGATTGTTTGATAGATAAGCAGGTTTCTGCGCTACAAGCATCCCCATTTGAAGAGGGCAGTGAAATTACTCGTTACTATGAAATGTTGCCGGACTCGCCGCTGAAACAAAGTTACCGAAAGATGCTTGCAACTAGTGATAAGGTTAGTAAGGAAAAGCAGCAAAGCACTCTTCGTCAACTTGCTGCGCCAGGAGGTATTGATGTTAATATTATGACGAAGCTAGATTGCGACCATTATGATCATGGTAATAAATTATCTGCTGAGTTCTCAGATGCATCAGCGGCCTTGCGGGGTTATGCTAACAGTACTTTAAACTCAAGTATCGTGTTTTCTGCGGGCTTTAATCCGCGTCTATATGGTTATATTTCTAAATTTTCAGATTTTTTACCTGATGAGAATGGTAAATGCAAAAAGAGGATTATTCTTAAAGTAAGCGATTATCGCTCTGCTTTCATTCAAGGTAAATATTTAGCAAAGCGAGGTGTTTGGGTGTCGGAGTACCGGATTGAATCTGCATTGAATTGTGGTGGCCATGCTTTTGCAAACGATGGCTATTTGCTTGGACCTGTTTTGGAAGAGTTTAAGGAAAAGAAGCAAGAGTTAATTGAAACATTGCATGGGTTCTATACTAAGGCTTTGCAGGCAAATGGCAGAGCATACCCCCCCAAAGACCCTTTAATGGTTATGATTAGTGCGCAGGGGGGTGTTGGTACGCACAATGAGCATAAATTTCTATTGGAAAAATATGGACTAAATGGTGTTGGTTGGGGCACGCCTTTTCTATTAGTTCCTGAAGGGGTAAATGTTGATGATGAGCATTTACAAAAACTTGTAGCGGCAACAGATAAGGAAGTCTATTTGAGTGATAGCTCCCCCCTTGGCATTCCATTTTGGAATTTGTCTACATCTGCAAGTGAGGAGAATAGGCGAGAAAAAATAGAATCAGGAGAGCCTGGTAGTTGTTGCCCTAAGCAGTATGGAAAAACAAATAGAGAATTTACCAAATTACCCATCTGTCTTGCTTCAAGGCTATATCAGAAATTAAAGTTGGCTCAAATATCGAAGGAAGGGTGGACGAAAGAGCAGTTGCAGGTTATTAAGCAAAAATTATTAAGTAAAGCCTGTATTTGTCAGGATTTAGCAGGGAGTGTTACTAAAAAGTATGGCATTGATAGCGAAGCAAAAACAGCGGTATGTCCTGGGCTAAATATTATTAATTTCTCTAAAATTGCAACATTAGAAGAAATGCTTGGCCACATATATGGACGTATTTCATTGTTAACAAAATCAAATCGTCCTCATATGTTTATTGAAGAGTTAAGAATTCATATCGATTTTTTAAAAAAAGATACAGTGGCATCAATGCAAGGGCTTGCATCTCGCACACAAGACAAGTTATTTGATGTCAAAGCTAATTTGTTAAGCGGTATAGAGTATTATAGAGAATTGGCAAAAAAGCTATTGAAAGAGCAGCAAGAGAGTTTTTTTGCAAGTTTGAGTTTTCTAGAAGAAGAGCTGGCAGGCATTGTTATTTAGCTCGGACGAGGGTCAAGTCTAGAGTTGAGCGTTGTTAGACGCAAAAGGCTCAACTCTAGACTTGACCCATTTGGTTCCCCATTTGGTTCTGGTTTCAAAACAGCGATCACATACAGTCAGCGATGGATGTGCTAGAAAGACGCTACAGAGGTTAGGAGTTTAACGGTTATGAATAAATTAACAAAAGATAATAGGTTAGATAATTTATATAGTGAAATTGCAAATGTTATACGTTCCGCACGTAGTAATGTTAAGCGCGCAATAGATCTTGAGCAGGTAAAGGCTTATTGGTTGATCGGTTACAGCATAGTTGAAGAGGAACAGGCTGGTGCGGATAGAGCTGAATATGGGAAAAAGCTGCTTAAAAATTTATCAGATAGGTTAACCAAAGAATTTGGGAAAGGGTTTAGTGCTAGGACGCTTCTTGATGTTCGGAAATTTTACCTTGTTTATCAGGAAAGTGTTGATGATTCAATTTCGCACGCACCGCGTGCCAAATCTCAAGTACCACAATTTAGAGACAATTTAGGTTGGACGCACTACCGCTCATTGATGCGTATAACACGTCCAGAAGAGAGAAAATTTTATGAAGTTGAAGCTAGCAAAAACAATTGGTCTTCACGTGAACTTGACCGGCAACTAGGCAGTTTACTGTTTGATCGTTTAGCAAAAAGCAAGGATAAAAAGGGTTTGATGGATTTGGTTATAAATGGGCAAGAAATTGCAACCCCTGAAGATGTTTTTAAGGAGCCGTTGGTTTTAGAGTTTCTTAATATGCCCGAGAGTCCTAAATTGCTAGAAAGTGATCTTGAAGAAGCGTTAATCAGCAATTTACAAAATTTTCTTTTGGAGCTTGGGCGTGGTTTTGCGTTTGTTGCTAGACAAAAACGTTTAACATTAGATGGCAAACATTTTTTCTGTGATTTGGTTTTTTATCACACCATTCTTAAATGTTATGTTCTTGTGGATATTAAAGTTGATGAGCTTACACACGGAGATCTTGGGCAAATGCAGCTGTACAAAAATTATTACGATGCTCATTGTTTGCATAGTGGTGATAATCCAACTATTGGACTAATTTTGTGTACTGAAAAAAGTGATGTTGTTGTTGAATACTTCCTGGGCGATAAAGAAAAAAACATATTCGCAAAAAAATACCAGCTCTATTTGCCATCAAAAGCCGAACTAGAAGCTGAAATTAAAAAAGAAGTAGAAGAGCTTAAATCTAAGTTTGAATATGAAAAAGAATAGTGTTTTTGTTCAATTTGAATTTTATTTCAACTTAAAAAATCTACAGGCTACAGTAAGATGCAATCACGGAAATAGGCAGTCCATTAAATTGATTATGGGTGTTTTGGATAGTTGGTGTCAATTGAGTTCAAATTATGATGGTTGATAAAAAAAAATAAAAGAAAAAATTGGAATAAAAATATTGCTTTTATTTTATAAATTTCATTTATGGGTGACCATGATGGCGCTTAGGAAAAGCAATACTCTCCTTTTGCAAATATCTAACTATTTGGCAAGAGCTGCTGATGGAGTCATTTTGTTTTGTGGAGAAGATGAGGGTAGAGACGCATTTTTTCACTTGGTTTCGCTAAAGTTGCTCAATATCTCAGGCGGTGATTATTTGTATGGCTCGAATGAAATAGATATCGATTCTGTGGAAATGGTAACACAAAAAGCACGTAGTTTATTTGGTGACCAAATAAAAGATCTTTCTAGATCTTATAATCGATTGGACGTCCACAAAAAATACTATGTAAAAAATAACTCAGTTGATAATCTTTTTAATAGTAAATATTGTAGACATATTGGGCAAACCAAAAAGATTGCTAAGAGTGTAATTAAAAAGCACGCAAAACAATTAAAAATTTTAAAAAATGATGTTTCGAGTAATAGAGTAAAATTAGCGAAGTTAAATATTGACGTGCTTTACTATTTGAAGGTTTTTAGCATATTAGCGCCATTATTAGCTTTTGCAGGTGCCTTTGTGTATGAGTATCTGCTATTGCATCAGTTTTCTGTGAATCCTATAGGTTATTTCACAATCATAGACTATATAAGTGCGGCATGTAATCAATTATTGCGTGCTGTTTTCTTTAGCATATTTATGTTGCTTTTTATGGTAACGGGTCGTTTTGATTCATTCAAAAGGCCGTCTTACCTTGTTGAAAAAGAAAATAATTTTATAGGAAAAGCTGTGTTTTTTGTTGGAGCAGCTAGTGTTTTAGGTGGTATTATTCTGCAAAAAAACGATTTGACTTTTTTTGGGTTATTTATGATTGCAGCAACTTGTCTTCCGTATTTTTTTGATAAAATAGTAGAAAATTCTGTAAGATACAGCGTCATAGCGATGATTGTTGTTACATATTTCTACAGTTTAACTAGTGCTGCGTATCAGGAAGGAGATAGAATAAGAAAACAACATAAAAATAATGTGGTTTTTAACTGGAAAGGTAAGATGGGTGGTGATGGTTGTAGCCTTACTCTGATTACGCAAAACAGTAGGTTTTGTTTCTTGTATAGCAGGCTTACGAAGAAAACCATTATAGTTCCGATTTCAAGGTTAGAGTTTATTACAGTACAGAATGATGGCGGACACTTTTGGCGTTAGTTTGTTGATGGTTCGTATGCAAAGATGCTGGATAATTCCCGATTTTTCTTGGCGCGATTACACCAGAATTACACGCAGTGATTTTAAGAATTGAGCTGATCCAGCATAACCCCTTGATTATACTGGAGCTGGCGATGGGACTTGAACCCGCAACCTGCTGATTACAAATCCGCCTAACAAATCATAATGCTTTGTTTTTAATAAATTTTTAACGAGACATCTCCGCCGCAAAATCCCCACAAAGCATAATAAATCACAGCTAACCCCCACAATGACTTTCATTGAGTTAGATTTTTTACAAAATCATTAATAATTGGGGTGACCAATTTGCTAGACCAGTACACTTGTGCGTGATTTAGGTTAGGGAAAATATGAATCTTGTTATTGGGTAGGTTTTTAGATAGCTCCAACAAATATGGCACAGATTTTTCTTTACTACCAGCGTATATCAAGCTTGGAGATTTAATATATTTACAGTAATCGAGATAATCAAACCATTCTGAAGAATTTGCCGCCCATAAAGCTATAGCATCGTTGTCTAGGAAAGTCTGACGCATTTCTTTGTTTGTGATTTTATGCCCTAATGATTTTTCCAATTCTTTGACATATGCTATAGGGTTTTTAAGCAGTGCTTTTTTAATATCATTATTAAATTGAGTAAAATATGGTGTTGCGAAAATATATGAATTAAATCTGTTTGGGTAATATTTAGCTAAAAACATACATGTTGATGCGCCAATAGAAGCTCCAAAGCAGTGGGCTTTTTTAATATTCAGTTGATTGAGTACACAGATGCTGTCGTCTGCTCGGTTTTTAATACTGTAGGATAGTGGATTATGAGGCTTATCGCTTTTGCCATGACCTCTGCTATCGATCAGGATAAGCTGAAAATCTTTGGATAGTTTGTCAACAAAGCCTAGTGTATACCAATCCTTAAGGCAGTTTCCATTGCCATGATGCATGATAATTGGCTCTCCATGTCCAACCACTTCAAAATAAATTTTTATCTCATTGTTAATGGTATATGGCATATTGGTCTCTAAATTAAATCGATAAATAAAAGGTTCTTGTTTTTTATCACAGTGCCTTTAGTGCAATTGATTTTTGTATCAAAAATGGGACCATTATAAACAAATGTATGGAACTCACCATTTTCACCACATGGGTCAGCGTGTGGTGGTAATTTGTTAATAAATTCAGTATCGAATTCGTTTCCTAAAAAAATACTGGGAAGTTTTGTGGTATCAATACAAGTTGTGATTGCTTTAAATCCTAATTTTACGAAATCATGTGCCAACTGTTTTGTATCCATGTTCCATAGAGGGAATAGTGGGGCGATGGTTGTATCTTTTAACCGCTGCTCTCGATAATGTCTTATCTCCTTTAGGAAAAGGTCTCCAAATGCAATATGCGAGACACCTTGTTTTTCGAGTTTGGCAATGATTCCTTTCATTTTGCTACGATATATCTCATCAGAACAGCTTTTAGGGATTCTAATTTTATACAGAGGTAAGTCTAGATTTGTTGCCTGTAATTCCAGTAGTTCCTCTCGCACCCCGTGCATTGAAACTCTTCGATAACCGTTAGTTACAGTGGTTAATAACCCAACAACCTCGTAATCACTATCCTGCAACAGCTGATAAAGAGCTAAAGCACTGTCTTTGCCACTACTCCAGCTGAGTATTACTTTGGTTTTATTCGTGCTACACCGCGCCATTCCGCCTTATTCCGCCTTATTCCGCCTTATTCCGCCTCGACCAGAGGATGCCATAGCGCCCCTCTGCCAAAGCCTTTAGAATCAATTAGTTGTAATTGTTTTAATTTAGCAAGATCATCTCTCAAAGTCCTATCGGCAGGAGGATTTTCCAACCTTTTAACAAGATCCCTAAAACTGATCTCTCCAGTCTCTCGAATAACTGTAAGTATCTCTAACTGCCGCCTGGTTAGCTCCGAAGACAACTTGGTCCCAACCTGCTCCCAACTTGGTCCCTCTTTAACACCAGGTGTTATAGTGGCTGGATGGGGATAAAACGTTACTCGAACAGCATTACCAAATTCTTCCCATTTTGGTTCTGGATATCCTTCCTTTTTGCAGAAGCGTGAGATTCTTTCATAACCGCTGCCCCAGGTTTCAACCAGTTCCATTTTCTTAAAAATTTGAGCAAGAGTTTTGTTGCGAATAGAGCTTACCCCATTTTTCAAGTCTTCTATATCAATACCAACAGGAAACATGCCTGGATTAGTTATGTCTAGCCTATCAGAATAAATTGCTACTAAGATACGCATGCCTTGAAACATATAGCTTGAATGTAATAATGCATTAATTAAAGCTTCACGAATGGCCTCAGTAGGGTATTCAGGAATATCACGTCTACGCATGGTTTTAATTTCTGCTGCCATTCTACTGTTGCGGCGAATGAATTTTGGTACTTCATCGATAGCAGTCAGAATCCCGCCATCAATGTCAATGCGATCTATAAACTCTGCTTTGGTGGTGTCGGCAAATCTGGCGCAACTTACTCTGGCACCGTTAGCTTTATGAAATCGTGCATCTTCATTGCCCAGCAAAATAATTCCAGCATTAGAAGGAATGTTTTTATTTCCTTGCTTCACTAATAGGCCGAGAGATTGTAATTTTGCTGTTGTTGGTTTATGTGGGAAATTTTCAAATAGAAGATCAATTAATTTTGGATCAAAGTCTGCTTTACTACTTCCATGACAGGGTAGTGCATCAAAGCTGCCATCTGCTTTTTTTAGTTTAATTTCTTCGATGATTTGTGGACTTGCCTGTCTATTGGTTGAACCAACTCTCACTAAAACACCATCAATGTTGCCGACTTGCTTTAAGTAGTAAGGGCCAACTACATGCGGCACATCAATCACTAATAGAGAATTTTGATCAACAGTAACAATTTCAATATCTGGCATCAGCATCGGCGCAATGCTGTCGGTAATGGCTGAAGCAATTTTTTCTTCAGCATGTAATGGATCGGCGATCCCAACTACTTTGCCATTGTCTTCTATTCCAACAACAATAGTGCCTCCAGCAGTATTGGCAAAAGCTATAATGGTTTTAATTATTGGGCGCAAAGAAGATAAATCACGCTTAAATTCTAGCTTTTTTGATTCTGGTTGTTTGATTAATTCTGAGATCTTTTTGCACATCAATCCATTGTACTATTGGTGGGCTTAAAAGTTAATATGAATTCTAGATGTTGTTGCCCGCATCCACCCAAATGGGTATATTGCGGTTGTTATGACGATATTAAAAGGCAAAAAGATCTTATTGGGCGTTTCAGGTGGGATTGCTGCGTATAAGAGCGCATTATTGGTTAGAATTTTACAAAAACATGGCGCGGAAGTTAGGGTGGTTATGACTAAATCCGCACAGGAATTTGTTAGACCTTTAACTTTTAGCACATTATCTGGTAATAAAGTTTATTGTGATCTTTTTGATCAAGATATTACGCCAGACATTAAGCATATTAGTTTAGCAAGATGGGCGGATTTGATTTTAATTGCTCCAGCAACAGCTAATATAGTTGCCAAAATAGCACATGGTATTGCTGATGATCTGTTATCCACTGTCTGTTTATCCACAACTTCTGCTATTGTTATTGCACCAGCCATGAATAAGGAAATGTGGTTAAACGCAATGACCCAAAAAAACATTGAAAAATTGCAAGATTGTGGTATCACCATTTTAGGTCCTAGCTCTGGCGAACAAGCTTGCGGCGAAGTTGGATTGGGTCGAATGATTGAGCCTGATATTATCGTGGATATGTTGTATTCAGTGTTTGCGCCTAATCCGTTGTTGGGATTGAAAATAATGGTTACAGCAGGGCCCACGCAAGAGCATATGGATGCAGTGCGTTTTATGAGTAATCATAGTTCTGGGAAAATGGGGTATGCTATTGCAAAGGCTGCGGCTAATCTTGGAGCTTCCGTTTGTCTAATTAGTGGTCCAACCAATCAGCCCGATATTTGGAATATATCTCAGCATATTAAAATTATTTCAGCAGAAGAGATATATCAGGCTGTTATGGATAATATACATGATGATTATGATATTTTTATTGGTGCTGCAGCTGTCAGTGATTATAGATTTCAAAAGATTAGTGATAAAAAAATAAAAAAACATGGCGGTGAGATTTCTTTAACCATGGCTGAGAACAAAGATATCATTAAAGATGTTGCTTCTCTAAATCTTAATAAACTATTTGTTGTAGGTTTTGCTGCTGAAACTGATAATATTGTTGATTACGCAAAAGCTAAACTAAATAACAAAAATTTAGATTTGATTTTTGCAAATAGAGTTGGCGAAAATATAGGGTTTAATGTTGATACAAATGAATTAGTTGCTATCACGCGTGATGGAAAAGAAATTATTTTACCATTGCAGGATAAGTATCAGCTTGCTTATAAGGTATTGAATTTAATTGTGGATATACGTCATGATTAATAATATTTCTATATTAACAATTATATGTTATTGCTCGGATGTTTAGACAAAATGGTAAAAGAAGTAGTCTAAATAGTGGACTTGTCCCCTTTTCTATCCCATTACAAAATAAGCAACAGCTTGCTTATGTGCTACTTAATTTAAGTATAAATGTGCGCAATAAGTTTTTCTGATCGTTGGATGATTTTGTATATAAAGCAATTAATTCTGCGAGCGCGTTGTCTTCGGTATAAAAGTATGCGCCTAGTAAACCTAAGACGTCAGCAATTCGTTTTAAGCTAGCAAAATCTGGTACATGTTTACCCGTTTCATACTGGTTCATTCTTGCGCTAGATGATAATTCATCTATACCAGCTGCAATACCAAGACGTTTCTGTGATAATCCTGCTGATTGGCGCGCTTCCTTTTATCGTCTCGCTATGGGTGATTTGATACTCATATTAATGCGGTTCTTATCATAAACAAATACTAAGGATATCTTAGCACAAACTCACGTATTTTGTACTATAGTTACTTTGACAAGTTATTTAAAAGGAGTTTTTATGAAAAAATTAATTTCTATCATTTTTTTATCAATTTTATCTTTTTCTGCTTTTGCGGGAGTTTATGGAGACACGCACTATGTGCAATCATATACTCGTGGTGATGGCACTTATGTTCAAGGTCATTTAGCTGGTAATCCTGGTAGTGGCGTTAACTGTCATGACAATCTTTGTTCTTAAAAAACTTTAAATTAAATCATTGTCGCCAGCTCTGCATTGTTTTGCAAATATTGATGAAGCTGGAGCTAGCGATGGGACTTGAACCCGCAACCTGCTGATTACAAATCGTATTGTAAAATTTTAAGCAATTGATTTTATTAACAATTTTACGAGACCATTCCGTTGCAACATCCCCACAAATCACAACGAATCACAACCAACCCCCACAAAATCCCCACACAATAATATAATAATATTGCTCTACTTTATTGCGCTTCGAAAAGTTTAAAAACTCGCAAATTATTTAATTTTACAGAAATCTTGCTGGGTATAGAAATGTTTTTTAATCGTAAAAATCGACTTTCAATATTGTGCCAAGATAATACTGCTATTATCAGTGTAACACCAAAGGCTAATACAAATAACTTTATGGGCGTAACACCAGTATAGATTGCCACAATACTTTGTTGAATCATAAAACCATAAATGTATAAACCATAAGAATAATCTCCAAATTTATTATAACCTCTAATTATTTTTCCTGAAGGCACATATGCTAAAAAGAAAACCCAATACACAGAAAATAAATAAAAAAGATATTTAAACCAAAAAAACTTAAAACTAAAAACAACCAAAATTATTGAAAGTAAAAAAAACCTTGTCCCCAAAATAATGTTATCTCGAAACAAATAAAAACAGGAACCAAGATAAAAGAAAGTAAGAAACTGTAATAAATCATGAATATATCTTCCATGAAACAATGAAAAAGCGTCGTTTGCAAAAAAAACAACCGTAAAAATAACCGTCATTACAAGCATAAAAAAAGGCTTCTTCATTATTCCTAAAACACCAAACAACGCCAAAGAAATATACATTTTTATTTCCCATGGCAAAGTCCAAATTGGAATTATTAATGATCTAGGAAGTGGATTTTTCAAAAACACACCTGGAAGACCGAACTTTAGATCGCCAGTTAAAGTAATATTATGCCAAATATAATGGAGAGTTGCTCCCTTATGCGTAAAATAGTAGAATAATGAAGACCGAGTAAAAATAACACCAACAATAAAAACAGAAAATAGTACCGCAAAAAAAAGGCCAGGATATATTCTAAAAAATCTAGCTAAGAAATATTTAAAAAGATTTTTTCTTATCAGCAGACTTTTTGTCACCAAAAAACCACTTACCACAAAAAAAGCATTAACAGATAAAGCGCCTAATGATAAACCAATCATTTGCTCAATGGGATCTTTTCCATAACCGACCCCCAGCGACAAAACATAACTATGTGAATAAATAACTAATGATGCAAATATCACTCTAAGCAAATTAAAATTATTGTCATTTATACTGTATTCACTTAATTTTTTCATTGTATATTTTCCTTATGTTTTTCATTTAGGCTCCAGCGGCTTATAATCAAAATCTCCTGATGATCGTCGGGTGACTTTCTTGCAACGGCTATTGTTTATATCTTGGTCCCGTTTCTTTGATAATCCATTTATATAAATATTCACACGCCTCACTTTCATTATAAAATAATTTATAGCTCGATTTATTTCCTCTTTCGCTATAATAAACCGACCATTTCCCATAATTTTCTTCCAGGCAATATTGCTCAGAGGGCCATCCTCCCTCAAGGACGAGGGTCAAGTCTAGAGTTGAGCGTTGTTAGACGCAAAAGGCTCAACTCTAGACTTGACCCCTTTGGCTTAACTGGAGCTGGCGATGGGACTTGAACCCGCAACCTGCTGATTACAAATCAGCTGCTCTACCGATTGAGCTACGCCAGCATTTGAACGGATGCACATGCTAGCAAAAAAACAAACGCCATGCAAAATATTGTATAAGTTCAATTGAAATGAGACTTTTAGATGCCTCCATTTTGATAGTTTAACCAGTATGCCATGGGAGTCATTAAATTCAA
>JAFGXA010000039.1 GCA_016936855.1 Gammaproteobacteria bacterium
AACTAAAACAAAATTTAATGAGAAATTATATGATAGATCAATTAAAAAATAAGGAAACTAAAATGTTTTTCGCGTAAGTCCTGTGATGAAGAACTTAAAGTTATGAAAGATAACCGAGATAATATTTTTGTTTCGATGACAGACAATCAGGTGCTTAAGCTTGGCTTAAAATGGTTTGATTCAATTTCTCGGGGTATTTATGAAGATTATACCCGTGTTGATATGCGTCATTTGTTTCAAATATTCAATTTAATTGTATTGGAAAGAATGTTAGTAGGGGTTACTTCAAATGATGCTGGTGCGACCTTAACTTTTAATAAGAAGCTTTCTACTCGTACATTGTATTTGTTGCAATGCATGGTTGATGATTATGATATAGAGTTTGTTAAAAATATTGGTGAGACAGAAGAAATAATAAGCAGAAGCATTAACTTGGAGTCATATCATCTGGCTGCGATGAAAAAACGCTTGCCCAGTGGATTGGAAGCGGCGGGTACTAAATCTGATACAGTGAAACAGTTGCTTGATTGTTTTCCAGATGATGAGGTAGATGAAAATCGTTTTGCCTCTGATGGTGGTTCTAGTAGCAGCAGTAGACTTTAATTATTTTGTTATTAAGGCGAAGAGCGGTTAGGGTGTCACCGTAGACGCAACCGGTGTCGAGAGCATAGATTTTGTTGGGTGTTTTATATTTGCGCAGTGATGCCCAGTGCCCGAAAATTATATTGGCTGTAATTGGTTTGCGATTTGGGGCCTCGAACCAGGGAATTAAATGTTTTGGTGCGATTTGTGGTTCTTCGGTTTCAACCAAATCGAGATGTAAAACTTTGTCGCAATAACGCATGCGAACTAACGCATTTAGGATAAAGCGTAATCGCTCAATACCGGTTAAATTATCATGCCATTTATCAGGCAAATTGCCGTACATATTATGTAAAAAGTCTTTTGGATTGTCAGCTTGTAACTCTTTTTCAACTTCTTTTGCTAGAAATAGCGCTTGATTTAAATCCCAGCCCGGATAAATTCCCGCGTGTGACATAACACAGTTTAAATTTTTATCATAATGAATAAGTTTTTGAGATTTAAGCCAATTAATTAATTCTTCCGCATCTTTTGCGTTTAATACCTCATCTACTGTGTGTTTTTTGTTAAGCGGACAAGCATTATAAAAGAGCGATATAAGATGTAAATCGTGATTACCTAGCGTAACAACAGTATTTGGTTGATTTTTAATAAAACGCAAAACCTTTAAAGAATCCGGGCCGCGATTTACCAAATCTCCAACAAACCAAAGTTGATCTTTAGTTTGGTCATAATTGATCTTATCAAGCAGCTTCAAAAGCTCTTGATAACATCCGTGAATATCTCCAATAGCAAAAGTCGTCATAATTGCGCATGTTATCTCTAGAGATTCCTATAGTCAAAAAGCGTACATGTGTTGCTGATTTATGGGTTTTCGGTATTGGGATTCTCTAATGAATTACTAATACGCACAAAGTCATCAACGCTTAATTGTTCTGGGCGAACGCTAGGATCAATATTTAGGGAAATTAACTGTTCTTCAGTTATTAATTTTTTTAAGGTGTTTTTCAGGGTTTTGCGTCGTTGTTGAAATGCTAGTGTTACAACAAGTTGCAGATTTTTTATGTTTTTGGTCGGGAATGTTACCTTCTTTGGAGTTAAGCGGATTATGCTCGAATCAACTTTTGGCGCCGGATAAAAAGCTTCTGGTGGAACGTCGAATAATTTTTCAGTGATTAAAAAATATTGGGTCATAATTGATAACCGACCATATTGTTTATTCCCAGGTTTTGCTGTTATGCGATCTACTACTTCTTTTTGTAGCATAAAATGCATGTCTTGAATTATGTCTAGATAGTTTAAGAGATGAAATATAATAGGAGTTGAAATGTTGTAGGGAAGATTGCCGACTATGCGTAATTTTTGAGTTTTATAGATTTTATTAAAGTCAAATTCCAAGGCATCGGAGTTGTGGATATCTATTTCGCCGAGGTTTTTAGATTTGTTTCTTAGGTTATCAATTAGATCTCTATCTAATTCAATGGCGTCTAATTTGCAGGTGATTTTAAGTAGTTTGAAAGTCAAAGCGCCGGTGCCAGGTCCAATTTCCACTATGGCATCATCTTTTTGAGGATTAATAGCGGAGATAATGTTTTCGATTATTATTTTATCTTGAAGAAAATTTTGGCCGAATCTTTTTTTTGGTTTTATCATAATTCAATCGTTGTGCTTGTTGTTCAAGGGCGACCACATAGGGTCGCCCCTACGGGTGCCAGAGAAATCATCCTTGCTAATCGAAGACACCGTAATCCCGGACTTGATCCAGGATCTCCATGATGTGGTATGGTTTTTTTAATTACATCACCTTAACATACGCTTCAGCGCGAATTTTGTGCAACCAATTTTGTAACTGATCTTGGTATTTTTGCTGATACAAAAATTGGCGTATTTGTTCTTTGTCGAGTTTTTGTGTTCTTACCTTCGTTCCAACAAGTTTTAAAATATGAAAGCCATTGGGTGCTCTAATTGGTCCTGCCACTTCATTTTTATGCATGCTTTTAACATATTTTACAAAAATGGTTGGTAACTCAGCAAGAGGTCTATAGCCTAAGTCCCCTCCGCTTAAAGCTTCCTGCCCTGCGGAGTTTGCAGCAGCTAATTTAGCAAAACTCTCGCCCGCTTTTAATTTGTTGATAATATCTTTGGCGCGAGTTTCAGCAATATTTACTTGTTTTGGCGTCGGAGTATCAGGAAGAGAAATTAGGATGTCTTGTAGGCGGTAGTCTAAATTGGCTCCATGTTGTCTGTTGTAGGTGGTGATGAAATCATTTAACTCTTGATCGCTTATTGTTACTTTGTCACCAATCGCTTGTTGCTGCAATCTGGCGAGTTCCACCTGTTTTTTAATTGTTTTACGATATTTGGTAAAGTTTATACCTTGCTCAGCTAACTTTACTTTTAAAGCGGAGACAGCAAGGTGATTATTGCGAGCTATATTGTCTATAGCATTTGTAACATCATCATCAGTAACGGTGATATCTGATCTTTTAAGCAGTTGTTCTTGCAAGTGTTGATATATTAAATTATTAATCACCTGCTTTCTTAGGGCATTTTGTGATGGAATTGGAATGTGCTGATCTTTTAATGTTTTTTTTGCATCAATCATGCTCTTAGCTATTTCCCTATTGGTTATAACGTCATTATTTACCACAACGGCTACTTTATCTAAACTTTGCTCTTGGCTAGAAGCTGGTTTTGGTAATTCAGTTGCAATAGCGCCACCAAAAATTAGTATGCCTATTAGTAGAATAATTAGTTTTTTCATGTCTTTTTTCCTATGTATCAAAATAATTGTTAAACCCATTAATACGGCTTGTTATAAGTGAGCTAACATTGTCGCTATTGCCAATATTACCCAGGCCCTTAAGCAAAAATTGTATATAAATACGGTGATCAAAGATAGGTTTGTTTTTTGGATCATAACCGCGAAATAAGTTGCTATTTACAAGACGTACTGCCCAGCAACAACTATTATATTCTAGGCCGTAAAAATAGGTTTGAGCGTTTTTGCTGCTGATGTTGTAATTCCAATCACCCAAAATACGCCAATGTTTTTGCAACTGCCAAGCGAATGAAGTATCTATACGATTTAAACTTACTGTATTATTAGCAAACATATCGCCGTTTTTTATGAAATAATAACCAAAATTAAATACAGTATTTTGGTTTGGTTGATATTGGATAGAAAAACTATCATTATTGATGCGTCTTTTAGAAAAATCCCACGCCATGTCTCCTGTAGCGCTCCAATGTGGAGTTAGGTAGTAGGTCATTTGTCCGACTAAAGGAGAGATAAAATGGTTTGCCAAAGGGTCGAGTAGTTTTTCGTTGTTTATAAAGAGGTCATGACGTTTTAAGGCAAAGATTTGGCCAATACTTACGGATAATTTTTCTATTCCAGTATTGCTGTCTAATAATTTACTTGTTAAGGCTAAAGTTACTTGGTTGGCATCTCCAATACGATCATAACCATCAAACCTATTGGTTCTAAACATATTGTCAAAATTAAATGGAGATAAATCAGTATCAAATAATGTGATGTTGTCTTGGTTTTCGTAAGGTGCCCATAGATAAAATAGGCGAGGTTCTAGTGTTTGGGTATATTGATTATGAAATACATTAACAGGGCGGGTTAGTTCCAAATTACTGTCTATATCAAATATTGGTAAGGCCCTGGTAGCAAAGTTGGACATACCAGGAGTTGAGTGTTGGAGTTGATAAAATGTTATTGGTACTTGTAATTCTGGGTCGATATTAACACCATGCAGCATCGTTGGCCTGCTAATTTCTGGCTGAATATTAAGTCTTGCCCCAGTTGTAATTGCACGTTTAGTGAATATGTCTCTACTGTGATCGAAATACACAAAATCATTATTGAGTTGATAAGAGAAGCCACCTTTTTGATGTGGAAGGTTAAGATTTAAATCAACTTGTGGTAAGCGCCGATATTGAGCGTTATCGGTTGTTAAGTTTTGAGTTATTTGTCTTAATGTTTGAAAGCCTAGAACGCGTGTTAAGAAATACCAGTTTTGACTTGAGTAGCTAATTTCCGCCTGATTTAGTAGTTGATCGCTATTAATTAGCCATGGTTTGTTGCCGAAATCATAGAAGAAATAGTCATCTGTTACGTAATTTAAATTGATAAGACTTTGCCAATTTTGATTGAATTTAGTTTGATTGTACCAAGAAAAATAGCCGCGATTATCGGAGCTGTGTACAAGCTTTGACAGGACCGGCCCTTTGGTTGGGTAGTTTTGAGCTGAATCTTTCTGATATTTTTTAAATAGTCTGTCATCTGGTATATATTCAGCATGAATTTTACCTTGGCTTGTTTGCGTTATATAACGAACCTCAGCTTTTCCCAATACTCCGCGTTTTGTTATTATATCTGCCGTTAAGAGTGCGTCATAATTTGGTGCTAGATTAAGATAATACGGTATTCCTAAACTAAAACCGCTTTTGTTTGAGTAAGTTGCTGATGGAAATAGGAAGCCGCTTTTGCGTTTTTTGCCCAATGGAAAGCGTAAATATGGCAGATAGGCTATTGGCATCTTTTTCAGGGTAAGGGCTACATTATAAGCTTTTCCATAGCCAGCGTGACTATTTAATTTTAATTTGCTGCTTCTCACTTGCCAAGTACACGCGTTTGGTTGGCAGGTGCTGTATGTGGCATTGAGTAGTGTTAGTGTTTTTGATGAATCGCGTTCCACTGTGGCTGCTCGTCCAAAGACGTTGGCAAGTCCGGTAGGAGACACGGTTGTTATGCGATAGATAGCATGTTTGAAAATTATGGTTCCCTTTTTAAAGTCGATTATTGCTTCACTGCTTACTATTAGCCTACCGTGTTCTCGCATGGTAACATGGCCGTATAGATGGGCGTATGCTAGTTTCTTGGTTTTCTTATCTTTTTTTAAAATGATTTTATCAGCTGTCACTTCTCTCCCTTTTTGTGAAATAGTGACCTTTCCTTTTAAGGTGGTAGAATTTTGTTTGGTATAAATAGTTTGTTGGTTTGTAGAAATAGTTATTTTAGCCGATTTTATGGGGCCTGGAGTTTGATATATTCTGACAATTTTTGGTTCAAAATAGTAACCGGCGCAAAGAGAGCTTGAGTTTTTTGCTGTTTTCCATCCAAGATAGTGTGCTACTTGGCTTTCTGGTAGTTTGTCAAATTGGATCGGGTTGGCGACGGCGCTACTCGATATAATGAGAATGATGGCAGCGCCAAATTTTTTCATGATAAAACTGTTCCAAGCCAGCGGCCTATGTCTTGAATTTCTTCTGTACAAAGTGAATGATGCATTGGGTACGTTTGCAAAGATATATCACACCCCAAGCCTTGCAAATATTTGTAAGATTGTTGAGCCCAGCTTAGTTGTACGATTTCATCAAATGTTCCGTGCATCATTTGAATTGAAGTTTTTTTATTAGCTTCATTTATTTCGTTTGGCATTTGTTCTGCCAGTGGTAAGAAGCCTGATAAGGCTAATATACCACCCAATGTTTCTTTGTAGCGCAAGCCTGTATATATGGACATGGCAGCACCTTGTGAAAAGCCTGCCAATATTATTTTGTTGCTAGGTATTCCTTGTTCTAACTCATTTGCAATTAGTTGTTCGATGATTTGTTGTGATTTTTTTATACCATTTTCATCTTGCTTGCTGTCTGCTGTTAGACCAAATATATCAAACCATGCACGCATTTCCATGTTGCCATTGATGGTTACCTTGCTAAGTGGTGCATGGGGGAAAACAAAGCGTGCAGCAATTGCTTGCGGAAGATTAAGTTCTGGTACTATGTCAACGAAATCATAGCCATTTGCTCCCAGGCCATGTAACCAGATGATGCTGGCGTTCGCTGGCTTTTTGGGGTGAATAATAATAGGTTGTTCCTGCATGGTGAGTAATATAACAAAACAGAGCTTCAGCTAAAAGCGATCATTAGTGGTTTATTTTATGTGTTGGTTTGTGATTTGTAGAGTGCTGCGATGGCAGATACAAAGAACCCATGCGGCCACATCCAATCAGTGGTAGAGTTAGTAGTAGAATGACAAATATTTTATTCATAGATAGGGATTATCCGGTATAATTTTTATTTTGGCAAATTACGTTAATTTCTTGCTATAATACTTTCATGGCTGATTTATCAACTAATGGAGCTCACCAGTATTGGCGCAATTATAGCGATAGCTCTATTTATAAAACATTGGTGTTCATGGAAAGTGTGGAGAATTTCACATTAGATGGTGATCCAGATCTTGAAGAAAGTTTGCAAAAACTCGGAAACGTTTTAGATGAAGTTAGCGGCATTGATCTTGGTATGCAAAAGGAATTTGTGGATATCTGTGCATTCATAAAGGCCAATAGATTTTTGTTGTTGTTGCAGAGCTTAGATTTGGCTAATCCTGGTTCAGCCTCTAAGGTAATAGCTTTTGCGGAAGACAATGATAAAGGCAAAGGTAGTGCGTCTTTGTTCGTGCGTAGGAATATAGTGTTTGAGCGATTGCGTCTTTTGAGTAGGGTTTTCGCCAAAGAGCGTTTAGAGTTGATTCAAAAGGCATTGGAGGCTTTGTGATGAAGAAGATTTTTTTAACTATTTTAGTCGTATTGTTTAGTGGAGCTGCGTTGGCTACGGCTTCTTGTCCTTATACATATTATGATCGACACGGCAAGCTTGATCAGGAACTACAGCAAATTTGCTCCGATCTTGTTTCTGGGTTGAGTAGCAATATGCATTCATATTGCACAGGCAACCAGATAGGGTCAGGTAAAGGGACTAATGGCTGTGTAGATCAACAACTTCTTAGTGGAATTGCTCGTGCGTCTTCCGATAATTTTGGTGTTTCTTCTCAACAAAATGTTTCTAATATGCTTGGTGGTAGGGCGCAAAATTCTAGAAGTTCAAGCTCTTCTAATTCGTCTTCTGGGAATATATTTCAGTAAATTACTGTGGGTGAGTTATTATGATATTAAAGGATTCTTTCGGGTTTAGAAAAATCAAGTTTGTAATATTGGTGCTTGGTTTTATTGTGCCTTTTGTTGCAGCTACTACATCTTTTGCCAAAGACGTTACTGTCAAGGATTTTAAAAGTGATGCAATAAAACACCTGGGGTGGACTGGCAGTTATGTTTACAACAGAGCGCTAAGTGTTTGGAGTAATATGCTCTATAAGCTGGCGCCAGGGATTCCTGTGATGATGAGCAGGGTTAATAATAACTCTAAAGTGGTGCATGAATTTAGTGAAAACTTAAAGTCAGATAGCCTCAGTTACACAGAGAATTTTTTATCAGGTTTGGATAAAATTAAAGAGGTGCAAAATAAACTTGCAGATAAGCCAGCTTGGGATGATTATGTTGAAAATTTAACATCAACTGGTGGCTCTAACTCTTTTGGGAATATCTATCAAAGTGCCTCTGATTATGCTGTTTTGAAAGCGAAAAATGCTGAAGCGATGAAAGGAAATGGTGGTTTTGATCTTGAGAGTTTACTCGGGGTAGATGTTTATGCTACTGATGACGAATTAAATAATGCAACAGATTTTAAGAATGAGATTTTATACAGTATGGCTGTTCCAGCCATTCTCAAAATAAACACCAGGACCTGCATTCCTGTGTCGCAAGATGATGGAAGTACTGAATGTGTATATACAAAAACATTGAGCGCTGGTGACATCAGTAATTTGCGTAGTGAGTTAGATAAGAAACCTGAATACAGACAGTACAAAAAAAATTATAGGGCATTAGTTGCAATGAGGAATATTTATGCTAATCCTATTTTGCATAGTTATAACAAGCGTGTTAAAAGCAGTTCTGGTAAGAGTTTGTTGCAGTTACAAGATGACGCAATCAATTACCGATTATCCAAGAAGAATAGTCAATATTGGGCTGAAATAGCTAAAGCTCCACCCGTGGTTTTGCAAAGGGAACAATTAATATTGTTGGCGCAAATTAGTAAACAATTACAAGTTATAGAAAAACAAAATGAGAAATTATTGATAATGACAGCGGTTAAAGGACTTCAAGGTATGCAATCGGCGGTGAGAGAGTTTAATGGACAGTCTTCTGTTATAGCTGGTGAAGTTGCAGAGCTAACGCACACTAACATTTCATCAAAGTCCTAATTTTAAAGATTATTAATTATGAATGAGCAGTTGCCTCTAAGAGCATTTGCCGAAAAGGCTTATTTAGATTATTCCATGTACGTGATTAAAGACCGTGCTCTTCCTTATATTGGGGACGGTTTAAAGCCGGTGCAGCGTCGAATTATCTACGCAATGAGTGAGCTCGGATTAAAAGCTACAGCTAAATTTAAGAAGTCTGCGCGCACCGTTGGTGATGTATTGGGTAAATATCATCCTCATGGTGATATGGCTTGTTATGAAGCCATGGTTTTAATGGCACAAGATTTTGCTTATCGTTATCCATTTGTTGATGGGCAGGGTAACTGGGGATCAAGCGATGATCCTAAGTCATTTGCCGCAATGCGCTATACCGAGTCTCGTTTGACTCCTTATGCTGAATTATTATTAAAGGAGTTAGGGCAAGGGACGGTGGATTGGCAGCCAAATTTTGATGGCTCTTTGGAAGAGCCAAAGATTTTGCCAGCGAGAATACCTAATATTCTTTTAAATGGTGCAAGCGGCATTGCAGTTGGGATGTCAACTGATATACCACCACATAATTTTCGAGAGGTGGTTAAAGCCACTATCTATTTGTTAGAAAATCCGGATGCTAATTTAGATGATCTTTGTACTATTGTAACTGGTCCAGATTTTCCTAGTCAGGCCGAAATTATTACTTCTCGCCAGGAACTAAAAGAAATTTACGCAAATGGTTTTGGTTCCATTAAGATGCGTGCTGCCTTTTCTAAAGAAGATAGCAATGTTGTTATTAATGCTCTTCCTTACCAAGTCTCTGGTAGTAAGATTCAAGAGCAGATAGCACAAAAAATGCGAGCCAAAAAGTTACCGATGGTGGTAGATGTAAGAGACGAATCAGATCATGAAACTCCCACCAGGATTGTATTAGAATTACGCTCTAATCGAGTTGATATTGATGTTTTAATGAATCACCTGTTTGCTACTACTGATCTTGAGCATAGTTATCGCGTAAACATGAATGTGATAGGTTTGGATGGTAGGCCGCAAGTTAAGAATTTATTGCAGATTTTACGTGAATGGTTGGAATTTCGGATTATTACGGTACGTAGACGTTTACAATATAGATTAGATAAAATTTTAGCGCGTTTGCATATTTTAGATGGTCTGTTAATTGCATATCTTAATATTGATCAGGTTATTGCAATTATTAGAGAACATGATCATCCAAAACCTGTTTTGATAGAGACTTTTGCTCTTTCAGACAAACAGGCTGAAGCTATTTTAGAGCTAAAATTGAGAAATTTGGCTAAATTAGAAGAGATGAAGATTCGTTCTGAGCAAGACGAATTAACCAAGGAAAAGCAAGAAATAGAATCTATTTTAGATTCAGATAAAAAATTAAAAAAATTAATTGTGAGTGAGCTAAGTAAAGATGCAGAGCAATATGGGGATGATAGGGTGTCTCTATTAATAGAAAGAGAAGAAGCCAAAATCCTCAAGGTTGAAGAGATAGTTCCATCCGAGCCTGTTACCGTGATTTTATCCACTAATGGTTGGGTAAGATCTGCCAAAGGACATGATATCGATCCTGCAGGATTAAGTAATAAGGCTGGAGACAGCTTTATGACAGCTGTTTTGGGTAAAAGTAATCAGCAAGTGGCTTTTTTGGATTCTACCGGTAGAAGTTATGCTATTAGCGCTAGTAAATTACCATCAGCTCGAGGTTTGGGGGACCCGCTAACTAGTTATTTTAAACCGCCAGTTGGTTCAAGTTTTGTGACAGCGCTTATGGGAAATGATGAACAGAACTATTTATTAGCATCTGATAGTGGTTATGGTTTTATCGCAAAATTATCGGATTTTTATACGAAGAATCGTGCTGGAAAAACACTACTAACTGTAGCAAAGTATTCTAAAGCTCTGCCGCCAAAATTGATTGAGAATATTGAAGAACAATATTTGGCTGCCGTTACTAATGAAGGTCGTTTGTTGTTATTCCCGGTTGCTGATTTGCCTGTGTTAGCGCGTGGTAAAGGTAATAAAATCATCAATATGTCAGCTGCAAAAATCAAAGCGCATGAGGAATTTTTGGTGGATTTTGCATTGTTGCATGAAAATAATAAGTTAATTATTCATGCTGGCAAGCGTTCTTTTACCTTAAAGTCCAGTGATCTCGCTTACTATCAAGGTGAGCGTGGGCGACGTGGTAGTAAATTGCCGCGTGCTTTTCGTAAAATAGATAAACTGGAAGTGGTCTAACCTATGAGTTATATATCAAAAACTTTGCTTAAAAACGAGAATATACTGTTGCAGGAAAAGCCGCATTGGATTATTTTTAGTTCAGTTTTATCATGGATTGTATTGGCAATAATATTTTGGTTTCTTTCTGGATTGTTAGGTTTTTCATCTATTTCTATTTTCAGTGTCGATTTTCCCTATATTATTGAATTGTTGTTTTTTGTGATGGCTATTTTTTCTTTTGTAATGGCATATATAATTTACATTTCTTCTGAGTATGTTATCACTGATAAAAGAGTTCTTATGAAAACAGGGCTTATCAACTATCATGCTTTGGAATTATTTTATGGAAAGATTGAGAGTATATATGTGAATCAAACCATTGGGGGGCGTATTTTTGATTATGGCACTATAGTTATTAGAGGAACTGGTGGAACGGGTGATCACTTCAGTAATGTGCCGAAACCCCATGTGTTTAGGCGTGCTGTGCAGCAACAAATGGAAGATATGGAGAAAAGTAAATGACGCTTAAAGATTTAGCGGTTGGAGATAAGTTGCGCATAGTTGGTTTTAAAAATAGTAATAGAGAGTATCGTCGAAAGCTTTTGATTATGGGGCTCACTCCCGGTACTGAATTTACTTTGACTAGAGTCGCGCCACTTGGAGATCCAATTGAGATCAACGTTCGAGGTTCTTCAATAATCTTACGCAAAAGAGAAGCCGATATTCTTAAGTTGGAAGATGTTTTGTAACTGTTCACCCAGAATTTTAGTTCTTTTTTCACACCATCCTGGCTCTTTTTCACACCATCCTGGCTCTTTTTCACGTCATCCTGGCGGACGCCAGGACCCAGAGACAATTAAAACAAAAATTATAATATTTTTTAATGCCTCTAGGTCCCGGCGTCCGCCAGGATGACGTATAAATCTGCCGGGATGACGGGTTAACAGTTACGATGTTTTAGAATAATAAATGTTTAATGGGTTAGGTGCCAAATTATGGAGATCCCCCGGTTAGACCGGGGGATGACTTTGGTTGTAATTAGCGTTGTGCCGGTTCAAATTGACGTTGATTTTTTGCCTACCAATTTTCACCTAGCAACTCAAAATGAGCTTGTGGATGAGCGCAAGCTGGGCATAAATCTGGTGCTGATTTGCCTTCATGTAAATATCCGCAATTACGGCAACGCCATACTACAACATCGTTACGTTTAAAGACTTTGCCAGCTATTAAGTTGTCACGTAGCTCGCGGAATCTTTTTTCATGTTGTCTTTCGGCAACAGCAATTGCTGAAAAAACGTCTGCTATTTCATCAAAACCTTCTTCTCTTGCGGTAATTGCGAATGATGGGTATATCTCGGTTTGTTCGTGGTGTTCACCCATGGCGGCAGCCTGTAAGTTTTCTTCAGTATTACCAATTACTCCAGCAGGGAATAGGGCTTGAATTTCTACCTCACCACCTTTTAAAAACTTAAACAATCTTTTTGCATGTTCCTTTTCTTGGTCAGCAGTTTCCAAAAAGATATGTTCTATTTGTTTAAAGCCTTCTTTGTTGGCTTTTGATGCATAATATGTGTAGCGATTGCGGGCTTGGGATTCTCCTGCGAAAGCTGTTAAAAGGTTTTTTTCAGTTTGGGTCCCAGTGAGTTTTTTATTCATAAGTTCTCCTTTTTTATAATGGTATAAATTCTTTCAAATCAGAATTATAAGCTTCGATGGTACCAGATGCCAAATCTAAATACCAAGCATGGATATATATCTCTTTCTTATCTATTTTATCTTTGATCCAGGGAAATGTTTGTAGATTTTGCAATGAGATCAGTAGAGATTCTTTTTCGCAGCAGTTTATTTGTTCAGCCTGAGAGTTGTGCTTGCATCTATCCAAAGTTCGATCCTTTGCATCTCTCGCAATATCTATCCAGTTGTTGATGAAGTCTGAACTTTTTATTTTATTTTGATTAGAAAATAGTGATGCTATACCACCACAATTGCTGTGGCCCAAGACTATGATGTCTGTAACACCCAAGTATAATACTCCATATTCTATGGCAGCACTGGTTCCATGGTGTCTTAAATCTCCTTCGAATGGCGGTACTAAATTCGCTACATTGCGTATTACAAAAAGCTCTCCTGGTTTGGTGTCGGTGATTAATGATGGATCAATTCTTGAGTCACAGCAAGTTATCATCATAGCTTTAGGTTGTTGAGTGTATGCTGTGTCTTCCAAAATATTATCATGTTTCTTTTGGAACTTTTTAAAGCCGTCAATAAATAGTTTAATATTCGAGTTATTATTTTTCATCATGTTGATTTATGTTTTTTTGTCATGGTTATGAACGAGTATTGATATGGATTTGTGTTGTTTGGTTCGTGATCTTCACGTTTTGTTATTATCCAATCAGAGCTGTTTATTTTGGGAAAGTAAGTATCTCCTTTGAATTTGTGATGAATTATTGTGAGAAAGAGATTGTTTGTTATGGGTAATGCTTCTTTATAAATAGAGCTGCCACCAGCTATAAAAACCTCAGAAAGTTCTTTATTTTTTAGCAAAGCTTCACTTAAATCATGGCAAACAGTGCCGACTGGAATGGTGAGTGATTTGTCTTTGCTTAATACAATAATAGTTCTGTTTGGCAGAGGATGCTTTATGGATTCATAGGTTTTGCGGCCCATTATGACTGTTTTACCCCAAGTTAGTTCTTTAAAGTGTTTAAGGTCATCAGGTAGGTTCCACGGTAACTTATTGTCATTGCCAATTAAGTTGTTTTCATCCATTGCAACTATGATATTTATTTTCATATTTGAGTGCTTACGGTAATATTAGGTCTTACTTGGTAATAATATATTTTCTTTTTTAAATAAAAAAGGTATTTTTTTATGGGCAATAAGATAAAGGTCGTTACAAATGATCCAAGTTTATCTAAAGATCTTGGTTTGTCGTTAATTGTGAATGAGGATAAGGGGAGTTTAGTTAAATACGATTTTTTCTTATTTTACCAGGATGATCGTCTTCTTTTGCAGGATTTGAAAGCACCTCGCACCAAGTCAATTTGTGTCGATTTTCTGCAAGGCAAAGCTGCGCATCGTCATAAATATGGTGGTGGTAAAAATCAGATAATTGCTCGTGCTGTAGGTGTTAAGGATGATTTTCGTCCTAGCGTAATTGATGCTACAGGAGGTTTTGGTGGGGATGCTTTTGTATTGGCATCTTTAGGTTGTAATGTGCGCTTGATAGAGCGTTCTCCTGTTGTTGCAGCTTTGTTGCGAGATGGCTTGCGGAGACTAAAGAAGAGTGCATTTACGATAGGTTCTAAAATAACCCTTATAGAGAGCGACGCATTCGATTACTTCTCTAGATCGTGTACCGAGACTGATGTTGTATATTTGGATCCTATGTTTCCGACTAGAACCAAATCAGCTTTGGTAAAAAAGGAAATGAGGGTTTTGAAAAAATTGGTAGGAAGCGATATTGATAGTGATGGATTGTTATCTGCGGCGCTTAAGGTGAGCAGGAGAAGGGTGGCTGTAAAAAGGCCAAAATTAGCGCAGCCGTTAGCAAATAAAAGTCCTGACTTGGTTTTTAAGGGAAAAAGCAGCCGATTCGATGTCTATATCAATAAGAGGAAAAAGTAATTGGAGAAATTGGGGGGTTATTTAAAGTAAGTCTTGAGCTTTTTGCGCAGAGTGCCGCGACTTATGCCTAGTAGTTCCGCAGCAGCGCTTTGATTGTTATTGACATGTTGCAAGGTTTTTTTGAGCAGTGCTGGTTCTACTTCGCTTATTACCATATCGTAAAGATTCGCGGTAATGGCTCCGTCTAGTTTATTGAAATACTCTTCTAATGCTTCAGTAATCAGTTTTCCCAGCGATGTTGATTTTTTATCCATAAGTAGTGCCTCGGCCTGTTTGGATACCATTCTATACTAGCTTATGCATTTGATCCAGATATAATATTTGTATAAGTTCAGAAACATATGAGACTTTTGGTGTTGTTATAGCAAGCGAGTGAGCGCGCCATCAGAAGCGCTAGGCGAGCGAGC
>JAFGXA010000040.1 GCA_016936855.1 Gammaproteobacteria bacterium
CAACTAAAACAAAATTTAATGAGAAATTATATGATAGATCAATTAAAAAATAAGGAAACTAAAATGTTTTTCGCGTAAGTCCTGTAGAGTATACGCCACCCCCGTGGTTAATAAATACGGAGAAACTCTACACGTATTTGATCAAGTAGAACATAAAACGCATAAAAGATAAAAACTTCATAGTGCCCTATTTCTTAACATATTTTACCTCTGAAATTCACCATTATGAAACCAATAATGTTCCAAATCTTCTCGCATAAGACCGTCATTTTTTCTTTCGCGTATAATTCTAGCAGGCGAACCAGCAACTAAAGTATTAGGTGGAACATCTTTGGTGACTACCGAATTAGCAGCAACCAACGCTTGCTCCCCGATTGTAACCCCCGGCAGAATAATTGATCTTGAATATATCTTTGCAAAGTCCTTAATAACCACTGGAGCATAGCTACGCTCAGTGTGCTGCGCTTCACTGTGAGAATGAGTAAAAATCATAACATCTTCCGTTATACCTACAGAATCTCCAACCTCTAAACCACCTTTAGAGTCAATATATACATTGCGATTGAAAAACACATTATCACCAACAGCAATTCTATGCCCGAAATTAAAACTAACATTTACATCACAAATAAAATTATTACCGCACTTTTTGAACAACTTTGCAGCAATCATTCGTTTAAACGGTATATAAAAATCCACCATTAAATTCAAAACTGAATTAGCAAATGCATCCCATATGAAGTGCAAATACCTTTGTTCTACTGTATAGGGATCATCGAGAACACCTATAGGCAAAACATCACTATAAATGCGCAAATTTTTCAGCAATTCATCTGGACACTTTATTTCTAAAACGTTAAGAATTTCACGCGCTATTTTACAGTCAACTTGATTACCAAGAAGATCATTTACTGTTTGAAGTTTTTTTTCAATCATATTATCTGTCATAAATATTCCCTTTTTTTAAACTTATAGCGAATGCGAAAAGCATAGATCACAACACAAAGACATATGCCCACAAACAAACCAAACCAATAATCTCGAACACCTCCATGAAAGATTCTGTAAAGGGAATAACCCACAGGAAGTGACACCAACCAAACACTGCCAGATTCAGCGATTAATGTAAAAAACGTATCTTTGAAGCCGGCCAGGATAGAGTAACCAATAATCATTAAAGCAGCGACCAACGCCAAAGGACCAGATAAACGTAACAGGTTCACCGCTATTTGGAAAACTTGTCGCTCTTGAGCATTATGTGGCGTCAATAATAAGCCTATTAGTTGGTTTGGTTCAAACAACATAAACAACCCAACCAAGATAATAATACTACAAACAATTAGCAAGCCAGCGTCAGAGTACTGCCTAGCTATGGACAACCGTAAAGCACCAAGCTGCTTCCCAACCTTAATTGCCACAACACGTGAAACACCATTTGGGATCGCTGAAGTTATTGTAATAAATGCCAATAACAATTGAAAAACCGCCAAATCCACCGTGCCAATTTTACCAATAATAAGCGTAAAAACCCAAAGCACTCCATTAACGGCAATAATTTGTTTAATTCCAAGCGGTAGTCCAACGCGAAAAATCTCAATAATTATGGCAGGTTTAATACTTAATAGTTTTTTCCTAAAATAAAAGTTTTTAAGCTCAGAATGAAACGTAATAAATAAAACCCAACAGAAACACTCCATACTACCGGCTAATAAAATTGCCAAACCAAACCCTTTCAAACCCATCATAGGACTACCTAAATGTCCCATACCAAAAATATAGGTAAAAAATACAATTCCAATTACCGTTATGAGCC
Organism: Gammaproteobacteria bacterium; assembly: GCA_016936855.1. GTDB lineage: Bacteria > Pseudomonadota > Gammaproteobacteria > UBA9339 > UBA9339 > JAFGXA01. The sequence goes on from JAFGXA010000040.1 coordinate 1,814, forward strand.
CAAACATAAGAATGAATTTAGGCTTATCGACCAATAGCGCCAACTGTTCAGACACGATAGCAATAGTAGCTGGCAGAGCTGCGAACGATAACATGTAGGTAAACTGTGAGGCTAACAATATAAGTTTGGGAGGTTCTTTTATTGAGTGTAATAATAGGCCCATATTAAAAATGGCAATTCCTAAAATAACGGCTAATAATATGCCAATGAAGTAACCATTAACCATTATTTTCGTCACTTCTGAATAGTTTTTGCGCCCCATTTCACGTGTCGCAACGACACCAAGTCCCATAGTAAAACCCATATTGAAGCTCAAAATAAGGTTAAAAAGCGTATAACCTATCGAATAAGCCGCAATATCTGCAGTACCAAGAACTGATGTAAAACGAGTAATAATTAATTCTCTAGAGTGCAGCAGGCCCTCAAAAAGCACAAGTGGCAGAGCTAAAGTTGCTACTGAAAAGATCACTTTACTATTTATCCAATGACGTAAACGATTCTTAAACATGATTAGTTAATCCATCAACAGCAAGCAAAAAACCATCTGTCTTAGTAAATTTTGATAAAAACCTTAAGATTACTGCTGCAAAAGTTAGTAATTCATCTGGTTTATTCAACGTTATTTTTCCGCTAAAAACATCTCTCATTAATACAAATGGTTCCGATAAAATTTGATGATCTAAAACATCAGCTAATAAACCATCGCCACCTTTACCAAAACTTTCTGCTCGCTCAATCGCCCAAACCACTAACAAAAACAAATGCAAACAGTAGTAACATAGTAATTTCTGCTGCATAGATATCTCTACCACATCAAAATAATAGCCTAAAAATTGTTGCTGCGAACATATTGGAAAACAAAGAGCATGCCAAGATATATCAATAAATGGATCCCCACAACCAGCATCCGTCCAATCAATAAAATAAACTTCATTGTTAGCAATCAAAATATTGTTAGGATTTAAATCACCATGCACCAATGATTCAGTTAAATTACTTTCTTCACAAGAGAATAAATCATGTAACGGCTTGACTAAATTTAATGCTTCTAATTGTTCCTGCAACCGTGTTAAACCTGCATTCTTTAAAACATATTGAATACGATCAGCCAAAGTTCTTATCTTGGAAAAATCTAATACCTGACTTTGATGAAGCTCTCTAATTTTAGTAATAATTAAACTACGATTCGGTTCTGTTACCATATCATCATAATTTGCACTTCTCCCATTTATAAATTCAGAGACTAAAATACCTTGCTCTGGATTTTGATAATAAACCTTTGGGCCAATACCTAATTTGCCAACATACTCAGTTATAAAACACTCTTTTTTGCGACTTTCAGGTGGCTGTTTATTTGGCATAGCGCGTGCAAAATAAATTATTCCACTATCCTCTATACGATAGTTATTAGCACCTGAAAAACCACCAGATAGTAATTTAACCTGATTTTTGTCGAGATTTTTCTTAAAAAACCATTTTTGAAAAAGAGCTAAATCCTTTTCTAACCAATTGTTTTCTCTAGTGATGGAAGCCACTTTTTTGCCCACCATCAACATCGCCCTTAAGCAAATCATGCACTGCGCGTTTCATATCATCCAGCAATAAATTGGCAAGCTCTATAGTAAAACCCTCTCTGACTACAACACGCATTACCGTTATATCAGTTAAATTCTCCGGCAAAGTATAAGCAGGCACCTGCCAACCGTGATAACGCAAACGATCCGACAGCTGGAATAATGTAAAAGACATTTCTTTTTTCAATTTCCAACAAAAAACTGGAATATCGCTACCATCACTTAATAGTTCAAATATATTCATCGCTGCAATTTCTTTTGCCAAATATTTAGCAACATCTTGACTTACCTGCTGCACACGGCGATAACCCTCAAAACCTAAACGCAAAAAATTATAGTACTGCGCTACAATTTGATTCCCTGGGCGTGAAAAATTAAGTGCAAAAGTTGGCATCTCTCCACCCAAATAATTAACACGAAAAATTAATTCCTCTGGTAATTCTTCTTTATCACGCCACACTATCCAACCAACGCCAGGATAAACCAGGCCATATTTATGACCAGATGCATTAATCGACTTAACCCACTTTAACCTAAAATCCCACTTCAATCTTGGCTGCAAAAAAGGCGCAATAAAACCACCACTAGCAGCATCAACATGAATTGGAATTTGCCAGAGAGTTTTCTTATTTAATTTATCTAGCTCTTTATCTATTTTAGCAATTGGCTCATATTCTCCAGTAAAAGTAGTACCTAAAATACCAACAATACCAATAGTGTTTTCATCACATAATTTAATAGCTTCTTCGGCATCCAAACAATAACGACCACTTTCCATTGGAACTTGTTTTGGCTCAATATCCCAATAACGACAAAACTTTTCCCAACAAATTTGTACGTTAATCCCCATAACTAAGTTGGGCTTATCTGTAGGCTTTCCCTGTTCTTGCATACGTTTACGCCAACGCCACTTCATGGCCAGGCCGGCCAGCATCGCGGCCTCACTAGAACCTGTAGTTGAACAACCAATGGTCTCTGCGGAGTTTGGTGCATGCCACAAATCAGCCAGCATGTTGACACAACGCATTTCCATCTCGGCAGTCTGCGGATATTCATCTTTGTCGATCATGTTTTTGTCAAAAGTTTCACTCATTAACTGCTTTGCTTCTGGTTCCATCCAGGTACCAACAAAAGTAGCTAAATTAAGCCTAGCATTGCCATCCAACATCAACATGTCATGCACTAGAGCATAAGCATGATCGGCAGGCATTTCCTCTTTCGGAATTTTATATTTAGGCACCTTACGATCAAAATCCCTAGAACCATAAATATTGCCAACTAATTCGTCACGCTCTTTCGTTTTTATTTTATGTAAAGCCATAAACTTCTCTCCTATTGCAAATTTGGATGTTTTAACCAACTTTCACGTTTGCACGCATGAATAATTAATGGTAAACCAACAAAAATAATTAGACCTGAAGCAACCAACGTAACGTAAAGAGTTGGTGTGCCAATTTGTAACCGTGTTGGCGGTACAAAGCCCATAACCAAAGCAAACAATACTGCAAATATACCAATTCCTGCTACCAGCCACATACCAAAATTGCCACCTGGTATTTTATAAGCACGCTCTACACTCGGCTGGCTATAACGCAGCCTAATCGCCGCTACAAACAACAATAGATACATAACCAGATAAAGAGTAATAGTCATGGCTGACAACAAGAAAAAAGCGCTGCTAACGTTATCCATAATCAAATATAGAGAACTTAAAGCTGTCACAATTACTGCTTGAATAAACAAAATATGCGTTTGAATCCCATTTTTGTTGGTATGTGCCAAAAACGGTGGGATTTCACCATTTTTAGCCGTTGCTAATAAGCCCTTGCTTGGCCCTGAAATCCAAGCCAATACACCGCCAAGAGAACCAAAAGCAATTAACAATCCTAGAAATGGCATTAAATAATGCAAGTGATAGATGCGTAACATCCTACCAAAGGCCTCCATTACACCTGCCGTTAGGCTAATATCTTTTACAGGCAAAACCGCTGCAACTGATAAAGATCCCACAATAAAAATTAATAGAATAATGGCTGCTGCTAAAAATACAGCGCGAGGATATTCTTTGTGAGGGTTTTTCAATTCGCGCACATGCACTGCACCAACTTCCATGCCAGCAAACAGCAAAACAATACTAGCCAGAAAAGCAAGATTGCTAAAATGTGAAAAATTTGGCAATAAACTTAAGTTGTGCGTGTTTAAAAAAGCAATGCTATGACCGGTTAATAACCAAACAACACCTAAGCAAATTATAATAACACCTGGAACTATCGTCCCAAAAATTACTCCTAACATAGTCACTCGGCCAGCCAACTTTAACCCCGCAAAGGTGATAAACGTGGCGGTCCAATAGCTAATCAATATCACACTTACCGTATAGCTATTACTTGCTGCTAACTTGGGATCTCCAAACATATAAGCCAAAGCCGCTGCAGCAAAAGCCAACACAGTTGGATACCAAATGACATTTTGAATCCACTGCAACCAAATGGCAACAAAGCCCCAACGCGAACCAAAAGCCTCTTTGACCCAACGATAAACACCACCATGTTCTGGCCAACCTGTAGCTAATTCGGCTGAAACAAGTGAACATGGAATTAAAAAGAAAATCGCAGTAAATAATAGATAAAAAACCATATGGAGCCCTGTTTCAGCCATCATTGGCAAACCCCTTAAGCTCATCACTGCGGCGACATTTAACATCGCCAAACCAAACATAGATAAAGTATGCCGACTAGATGTTCCTTGCATAACGATCTCCCTTTGAGGTTAGATGATTCTCTCAGGCTACTACAGAGACAAGATCAAGTCTAGAAAGATCAATTAGATCTTGAGTGGTTAAGCTTTATAGCAAGCTTTTAAATCTATCGATTTTATTTTATTTTTAAATCGCAACAATTGCAGCACTAAAGCATGCGAAAAAATGCTAAGCCAAATATTCCGCTCAATAAGATTACAATAGCCATCGGCCATGATGCGTTGTGTGGTAAAAATGCAATAACAGAACTTGCAACAAAACCACCTAATATTTGCACCGTACCAGTTACCGCAACTGCCATTCCTGCCATTCTGGCAAATGGGAGCAAGGCGCATGTATATGCATTAGGAAAAACCATGCCTGTTCCAATTAGATATAAATAAACCGGAATAACTAACAAAATCCAAGTTAAATGCAAAAAAGCTCCAACTAACAACAAAACTATTCCAGCAGTAATATAAAATAGCAAACCAATAAAAATAAGTCGACGACTACCAAGCTGCCCGACCATTTTACTGCTGAAAAACCCTCCAATTACATATGATAGACCGCCAAAACCACATAAAAACCCATACTGTACTGTTGTAATATGCAAATGATGTTGCAATAAAATAGGACCTAATGTTAACCAAGCCAAAATGCCTGCGTAGGATAAAAAGATGCATCCTACAGCCCCTAAATAAGTTTTCTTTAAAAATAGCGTTTTAATATTATTGAAAATAGAAGACCATCTAACATGAGTTATATCCTTATGAAAATTTGTTTCTTGCACATTTGTCTTAAATAAAAATAATGCAATAAAAGACCAAGCTAAAATCAATACAAAACTAGCACGCCAAAACAAATACTGTTGTATAAAACCACCAATTACGGGAGTAATAGACATCAATAGTACATTGGCAATTGCAAAATATGAATTAAACTTGGCTAACACTGCACCATCATAAGTATCTCTGACCATGGCACCAGCTAAGGTTACACATCCCGCCATACCAAATCCTTGTAAAAATCTGCCAACAATTAATAGCGGCATATTAATTGCACTAAAACAAATAAACGTACCAAGAAAAGCAATGGACAAACCAACAAAAGTTAAATTGCGACGACCAAAGGCATCAGATAAAACACCATAAACTATTCTTGGTAGACAAAAACCTAACATAAATACTGCTAAAGAAAACTGAACTAAAGTAAACGAACTATGCAAATCGTGCGCAATATATGGCATCGATGGAAGATAAATATCAGAAGCCACCTGCCCCAAACTTGAAAGCAACACAGCAACTATAAAAAAGTAATTCGATGTTTTTGTTTTGTTCATAACTAATAATAAAACACATGTTTAAATCTTGCACATTATTCTATCAACAGCACGTGCAGCAACTGCCAAACAAATAATATCTGCTGAATATGGCGGCGCTCCATAGTAGCGTCTTGTCCTCTACTTCTATCTATTCGTCCCATATATCATTTCCTCCTCTAGTTC
>JAFGXA010000041.1 GCA_016936855.1 Gammaproteobacteria bacterium
CAAAAAACCCTGTCAAGAACTTTATGCGGAAAAATGAAAATTATCTGAAAATAACTTCAGAAAAATGTTTTTCGCGTAAGTCCTGTAGAGAAGATGGCTCCAAAGGGTAGTGGAGTATATTCTTATGAGGATCTTTCTTCATTTTTTTTAGAGGAATTCCAAGAATTTTTTGAAGAATCGATGTTTGATAAACATATGACGACTTTACATAAGTTGGTAATTCCTGATTCTGAAGGTGCTAGTAGAAATAGTGGTCCGGATAGTACAAGCAATGATACCAGCGGTTTATCAGGCTTTATTGATAAAGGTGGGTGCTTTAATTCTGGAAGAAACGGCACAAATTATCTAGATCCTGTTAGTATTGGAATTATTGTTGCATTAGTTCAAGCAACAATGAAAAAAGATTCTTTATTGGCAGATGGCAGGATAACACCTATTGCAAACTTGCTGGAAGAATGGCTAGATAAAGTTGTTAGCAGTAATGTCAATGTTAATAAAGCAGTACCTGCGGAAATTTGGGCAGGATTATTGGCTGTCTCCACCTTTGCTAGTGTAACTAAGAATACTGAATTGGCAAAAAAAGTGTTGGGTTATCTTTGGACTCAAGATTGCTGGTTTTGGGGGAGCTCGTTCCATATGGCTAGCCTCAGATGCACCTTGTTATGTTATAATGCATTTTTGGGTTTTGAGCATAAAGAGACTCTTGAGGATAATGAAGCTAAAGGAGTAACTGGCTTTAAGTATAAAGACGTTAACCGTACACCGATAGATCCATGCTTAACATTGTTTAAGGAATCACCATTATGGATCAATGAAGTATTAACGAGAGGTATGATTGTTGATAGTGAGGGATTAAATAAAAGACTGCAAGATGGAAAGGTTCAAATACCAGAAGATTTAAAAAAAAACCTGCAAGAAAAGATCATTGAAGAACTTGAGCGCATTGCAAAAAACCCAGTTTTTGATGATAGATTGTCTAAGGTATTACTTGGTACAAGGCCTGTTTTCGTAGCCGGTATTTTGTTTGGCTGCGATCAGAAGGAATTATTGGAACTTATTGAAGAGGTGCTTGCTGCCTATCTTAACAGAGGATTTTTCTTCTTACCAGCGGATACAGACTGTCGCGAAAAATCCAATGTATTCTCTTTGGTCAAATTTCTTGTGGACAACTACTCCGAGCCAGGTCAATTCTCGCGGTTAAGTAATATTTGTGTAAAGGCCTTGGTAACTGAATTCCTTAAGTCTCCTGACGATCACCTGAAAGACTCGCACTTGAGGGGCGCCAGCACGATATTAGAATATTTGTATAAAAGCAATAAAAATAAAAAACAGTTTAAACCATCATTCAGTACAGCATTACTAGAAGAGTTTAAGGAGTTAGAATCCGCTGAATGGTTTTCTTCTGAAAAAGTAGCAATAGAAGATATTAATAATCTTTTGCATACTGTATGGGCGTTGCTAGTTAAGTTTGAATTTACACAGAAAAAAAAAATAATTGTTAGCATATTGCTAAATATTGGTGCTATAGCGAAAGATATTCAAGGTATACATGACATAAAGATAGTGGATGATATTGTATTTAGTATTAATGGTAGTATTTTATTTTTAGTAAACAGATTTAAAGTGATACGAAAAATAATATTAAATTCTAGCACTGATATTGATACTACAAGGCAATTGACGACTAAGCTAATAGGTCTTTTTGATGGTCTCAGTGATAGTGGTGATAAAGTAAGGAATAAAAAGTTTGTAGTAATCAAGGAACTTTATGAAACACTGCAATTTTTATTAAATAAAATAACTGAATTAAAAGAATTCCCTAAGGATAAGCTGAAGATTTATCTATTCTTGATTTACGGGTGCGGGAAAATGGTGAAGTTTAACGGTGAGATGCTTCAAAAGAAAGTTGATAGTTTAATGGGATATTTTCGTAATAGTGAATCTACATTAAGTGATGAACCAAGAACTTTTCTGCCAAAAAGAATGAGTCATTTAGGTACGGAAAAATCTGTAGAGTTTTCTTGTTTTCCTAAAAGTATACGTTCGTTTTTAGGGTTAGATGGTATTGGCTCTGAGAGCAAGGGTGAAGCGATGTCTGTTTATGATTCGCACAGTAAATATAATGAATTAACTATCTTTACTCTGGGCAGTGTTTTACAGGTATGTGATTTTGACGAAGATTATTACCCAAAGCTAGAAAAATTACTTCTGTCGCGAGAGAGGAAGAGACAAAGTCGGAGTCGAGTATCCAGCAAGAGCTGCGTTCAGACGAAGGTGTCCAGTCAACTGGAGGAGAGGAAGGTTCTGGAGAGCCGGGTGACGGGGACCGGCCGGAGCTCCTCAAAAAAACCGTCGCGGGAAGCGAGTCCTGGTGACGACCCGGACGTCTCAACAGATACCTCGAGACGCGACGCGACTCACGGTTTTTTTCCGACAAAGGGTTCAACAGAAGAACGTGTATCTGTAAGCGGAGGTGTGGATTTCTGGCGAGTCTACAGATATTAAACCAAGAGTTTGTAATAAGTTTTATTATATATATAAATCTCTATGGCCTTGCTTTAGTTGCTCTAGCATGGATAAAAATTTTGGTCGAACGTTAGTTGGTATTTCACTAATTTCTTTAGCAATTAATTTTTCACCGACTTCTTTAGTTTCATCTGATGCGTAATCATATAAATATTCAGCAAAGGTAAGGAGGGCGTTTGGATTACACATTTGTTTGATTTTGCCGGTTTTAGCCAATTGCATAAAGTGCTCGCCAGTTCTACCTAGACGATAGCAGGCAGTACAGAAACTTGGTATAAAACCTAAAGATGCCACATCGCGGATTACTTCATCCATCGGGCGATGATCGCCTAAGGAGAATTGGCTCGCGTCCTCTTCTTCTTCATTGTAACCACCAGGATTAGTTTTGCTACCAGCAGAAATTTGTGAGATACCGAGCTCAAAAGTTTGACGGCGCATAGCTGGTGTTTCACGGGTTGACATGATGAGGCCAGTAAAAGGTACGGCTAGTCTTAAGATGGCGATTAATTTGCAGAAGTCCTCATCGTTTACTGCATTAGGTGGTTGTTTTGATAGATCAGAGCCTGAGGCTGGTTCCAAGCGTGGTACGCTGATGGTGTGTGGGCCAACACCAAATTTTTGTTCTAAATATTGGGTGTGTTGCATCAAAGCTAATAACTCAAAGCGCCAATTGGCAAGACCGAATAATACACCGATACCAACATCGTCGATGCCAGCCTGCATGGCGCGATCAATAGCTGTAATGCGCCAATTATAATCAGCTTTCTTGCCGCGGATATGTACTTTTTTGTACATATCTGGATGATATGTTTCTTGAAATAATTGGTAGGTTCCTATTTCGGCTTTCTTTAATTGATTGAATTCTTCTTGAGGCAGAGGTGCAAGATTGACGTTGATTCGTCGAATACTGTCTCCTTTGGCGTTATTGGTTTCATAAATGGTTTTTATGGAATCTAATATATATTGAAAACCACTATTTGGATAGGATTCACCAGCAACTAGCAAGGCTCTTTTCTGCCCTTGATCGAGGAGTTTTAAAGTTTCTTCTTTGATTTGTTGTTGATTTAAGGCTGATCTTTTTAGAGCTTTATTGGAGGCTCGAAATGCGCAATATAAGCATTCGTTGTTGCATAAATTTGAAATATAGAGAGGTGCGAAGAGGACTAGGCGGTTGCCGTAGATTTGTTGTTTTATTTTTTTTGCGGTAGTGAAAAGCTCGTGTAGCAGTTCAGGTTTTTTTATAGTAGTTAATGCCGCCACATCATCTAAATTAAGACCATTCGCATTTTTGGCTTTCGCTAGAATTTCGCGTATTAATGTGGGATTTTCTTGTTTGTGTTTGTTTTGTAGGTTTGTTATTTGTTCAAAATTTAGCATGTTCATTTCTCTCTACATATATGGGGTCGCCGTAAACTACCACTAAGCCAAATCAAGGAGATCCCGGATCGAGTCCGGGATGACGGTGCTTTCGATTAGCATATGAGCTTAATTGTTGCGACGAAGCCGGGAGCGGGTGACCTTCATCCGCCGCAGCTGTGTCGTTATTGGTTATGTAATTATTCTTCTACTTTAGAAAAATCATCTTTACCGACGCCGCAGATAGGGCAAACCCAGTCTTCAGGAATATCGCTAAAAGCTGTGCCTGGATCGATGCCACTATCTGGATCACCAATTTCTGGGTCGTATACATAACCGCATATATCACAAATATATTTATCCATTGTTTTCTCCTATTTATTTTTACTAATATGGGTTGGGGCGCCCTCTGGGGACTTGCCACGAATGACTGTATGATAATACTCATAGGTCATGGCGTCACCCTCTTTTATAAGATAATTGCCAAGTAGGCGGCCGATGAAGATGGTGTGTGTGCCTATGTCAAATTGTTGAACTACCTCGGCTTCTAAATTCATTATGGTGTGATCTGTGATCAGTGGGCAATTGGTTATTTTGGTGTCGTAATTGATTTCAGTGAATTTGTCTATATCGCGACCCGATTTAAAGCCAAAATTACCAATGAATTTCATCGGAGTATCTTGTTCTAGCACAGATGCTGAGAATTTTTTACTTTTACTAATTAATTCATGGGTATAAGTTGTTTTGGATAGGCAAACTGATATTTGAATCGGTTCGTACGTGACCTGCATCAAAGTTGTTGCTATTTGGCCGTTTATTTTACCATCATAAGCTGTACTAATGACGTACATGCCGTATTGAATCTTAAAGAGTGAGTTTTCATCTATTGGGTTGTTATTTTTCATGAGTTTTGTTCTGCTAATTTTTGTTGTAAAGTTTTGGCTATTTTAGCGCCTAATTCATGTGCCTGTATCAGATCATTTTCATTTGGCACATATTTAACTCCAAGTGGTTCAGCAGCTAATTCTACGCCCATTTCAGTAAGATCTTTGGTTAGGATTTTTAATGCTTCTCCAGCCCAGCCATGTGATCCGAAAACTTGGCCAATTAAGTTTTGTGGTTTTAAGCCTTTTAGGTAGCATATGGAGTCTGCTATGGATGGGAAAATTTGTTGATTAATGGTTGGAGATCCGATTAATAGTGCTCCGGCTTCGAGTAATTCAGTGCTAATATCGCTGCGGTGTACAACGCTAATTGGCATCACTACAACTTCAACGCCATTATCCATCAGGCCATCAGCAATGCTTCGAGCTAATTTGGCGGTTGATTGCCACATGGTGTCATATAGAATTACGGCTTTGTTATAGTATTTTTGCTCTGACCATTTTTGCCAATTGGATAGAATGAAGTCAATATCTTCTTTAGTGCGCCAGATTGGGCCGTGATCAGGAGCAATCATCTTTATGTTTAAATTTAATGAGGGAAGGGCGGTAAATAATTTTTTAATAAATGGTGTATATGGTAATAGGATGTTAGCAAAATATTTTGCTGATTCGTAATAAACTATTTCGCGGTTATTTTCATCAGCAAAGATTTTACTGCTAGCTAGGTGCATACCAAAACCATCTTGTGAAAAAAGAATTCCGTCATTTTCAAAGAAGGTAAACATACTATCTGGCCAATGTAGCATTCTGGTTTCGATAAATTTCAGTTTGGCGTGTCCTAATGTTAGCTCTGTTGGTGCAACTTCAATTCCTAAATCCATGTTGAAGTGATCTTTTAAAGCAGTAACTCCCATTTTAGATGCGTAAACTTTTGCCGGTTTAATATCTTGTATGGCTTGTGGCAGAGAGCCAGAATGATCCATTTCCGCGTGATTAGAAATAATATATTTGATACTTTTGGGGTCTATTATGGAAGATATACGAGCCATCATTTCAGCATAAAAAGGAGCCTTTACGGTGTCGATTAAAATAGCACCATCATTATCAAGAATAAGATATGCATTATAAGTAGTGCCGCGATTAGTGGCGTAGCCGTGGAAATCTCTTAATCCCCAATCGATGGCGCCGACCCAATATGTGTTTTCGCTAATTTTTATCGCTTTAAAGTTATGCATATTCACCTCTTTTTTTAAAATACCGCGCATGTTCATCTGCTAATTATCACCAAAGTCATCCCGCACTTGATGCGGGATCTCCATGATTTTACTGTGTTGTTGTTTGTGCGTTAATCGTTGTCTTCAATTCTTTATCCAACATCAATAACGCGCCGGTATTATCTTTAATTAATTTTAACTGCTGAAGTATATCATTAACAGTCGCTTCCTCTTCAACCTGCTCATTAACGTACCATTGCAAAAATGATTCAGTGGCGTGGTCTTTTTCTTCGCGAGCAAGGTTTACGAGCCCATTAATTAAGGATGTTATAAATTGCTCGTGTTTTAACGTGTTGGTGAAAACATCTTGCGCTGATTTCCAAGTATGATCTGGTTTTGCGATTTCGCTTAATTCCACATGCCCACCACGTTGATTAATATAATCAAATATTTTCATGGCATGCATAGTTTCTTCTTGAAAATGATCGCGCATCCAGTTGGCAAAGCCAGCTAAATTCAAATCTTCAAAATAGGCGCTCATTGATAAATACAAGTAGGCTGAATATAGCTCGTAATTTATTTGTTTATTTAAAGCGTCTTGTATTTTTTTATTTAACATTATTCACCCCTCCAAAGACCATGAATGTTACAGTATTCGCGGGCAATTAATTTTTCGGCTTTTTCTAATTGGAAAAATGCTTTTGGTTGATCGCCTGGTTTTAAGTATTGACGATAACTTTTGCCATCAGCAATTAACTCTATCCATTCAATATGATGTTCTTCAGTCATTGGGTGTAGTGTGCTTCCGACTACAACTTCATAACCATTTTCTACTTTGTTAATAATTGGCACATGTTTTTCGGTGCTGCTATCTGCGGTTTGCTCTTCTAGTTTTTGCATAGCTTTTTCACAGCAGCTTAAATTTCCACCGCCAACATGAATTAGTTGTACAATGTTTCCACAGACAGAGCATTTATAAATATCATTTAATTGCATTGTTTTTCTCCTTTTTTACAGTCGCTACATGTTCCAAAAAACTCTAGTTCGTAGCCGGCAAGTTCGTGTTCGGCTACGGAGTCTTTAAGGTTTTCTAGTCCGGATATTTTTAAGTCTAACAAATCATAAACCTTTCCGCATTTATCACAGACAAAATGGTAGTGGTTCTCGGTATGTCCATCAAAGCGTTTTTGCTCGCCAGCACGACCTAGCTTTAAAATCATGCCATCATCTGCAAGTTTATTGAGGTTCCTATATACTGTGCCTAGGCTGATGTTAGGAATTCTTTTTTTTACAATCAAGTATAACTCATCAGCGGAAGGGTGAGTCTTTAGTTTAGAGAGTTCTTCTAATATTATGTTGCGCTGTTTGCTTCCCATAATTTACCTAAAAATAGTAACTATTCCTAAATTTTAGATAATAACCTCTAAGCTGTCAAGTAAATATGGGCTTAAAGTGTTATATATTTTCTGTTAGTATCCGAATCTAAGTTTCATTATATTTTAACCAACAAACAAGGAGGTGCAGTGTGGATGAACGTTTTTTTAATCGACCAAGAGATGGTGGACAAGCATTAGGTGCTGGGGGCGTGAGTAATGAGATGGCAGCTGTTTTAGGAATAGGTTCTTTTGCATGGGGTTTTTTGGACCACACTGCTATACAACAAACTGGAAACGTAGCCATATCAGCGCCAGCACCAGATGATAGTTTGTCAGATGCAATTTCTAATATGCGTATAGGTAATAACTGAATTTTAATTTCCTGTAGTACTATACTGAAATCTAGCTGGACTTTGCCCTCCGTCTTCTATCTTTTGTTTGAAAAACTCTGTTTTTGCTCGGATGATGTTTGGCACTATACCTTCTTGTTTTGTGGATATTGCACTTATTATCGGTTGTTTTCGATCGGGGAATGATTCTAATAAGAATGGCTTCATCAATTCGGGAGCATCAGCGATATTGATGCCATCTAATTCTGTGGTAATATCTCTTCGTAACCCGTATTGTTTATTCCACTCAATTATGAATATATTAAATTGCTTTATGTATTTTTCTACACTGTATGTCTGCAAAACACTGTCAATATCTTCACCTCTTTCTACAGCTTGTATAGCAGATTTATAGAGTTTAATACTTTCCCACAATGCATGCAGATAACGTTGAAAATATTTATGAGTTGGTTTTGCAAGTGATAGTTTGCCAATTATGTCTGGAGATCCTAAATCAATTATTTGCTCGCTTATGTCGTTCTCTATATCGATACCATTTTGCGATAGAAAACCACGCATAATTTCATGCATTTCTTTTCTATTGCAACGATTTTTATAGATACCGCGTTGTAATAAAATCATGCATTGTTGGCAAAATCTATAACCATATTGAGCAAATAAATTGCTCACGTTAAAGGTTGAAATGACATATCTTAAAGCTTGTTCAAATTTATGGTGAGTAAATTCTAATTCTATATGCGTTGTTATGCGGTTTGCTATTTTTGAAAAATATTCATCTTCAGTAAGTAGATTGTAATCTGCAGCAGTGAGATATTTATTTATTAAGGAAGTAATTCGGTCGCTAGAATATATTGTAAATCTGGATGACAAATTTTCATGTAGCATATGAATGCTATTTGCATATTTTTCTATGTCAGTGGTAACTGAGTGCTCTAATTTTAGGTGAAATGCTGGATCAAGAATAACAGTGCTATCCATATTCGATCTGTGCTTTTCTATAGAGCCAATTAAGAGTAGTTCATTATGCTCTGGAAATTTGCTTTTTAGTTGTGAAGTTATAATGTCCACAATAACGTCAAATTCTTTTTCCAAGAGAAAATCTATATTGTAGAATTTTCGATAATCGATTTGGTTTAGATGTTTATCTATTGCTCTCATTAACGCATCAGGAAAGATTGAAGGGAATCTTGTACTTAGCCTGTTAAACATTATTTGCAGGTAACGTTCGAAAAAAGCTTTATTAAGATTTTCTGTGGTTGGTTGATCTGTAATTTGCATATAGTCTAGACTATCAATGCATTCTCCTACCATACGCAGGCTGTTTTCTTCCTTTAATGCAATTAACTGTTCTTTTTTTAATATTAGTTCATCTGCTTCGCTTGATTCTTGGTCACTGCCTTTCATATCTTCTATTGCTGCCGATATGCTAGTAAGCTGATCTGATATTTCCATAACATATCGCAGTTTATCAGAGAGAGTTATTAGTGGATTAATAATGGTTAGTTCATTGGCAATGCTGATTATTTGTTCGTATAAAAAATCATTTAGTAAATTTATATAATCATTAATGCTGTCATCTTCCGTTAAAGGTAGCATTTGATACGATTGGTCGATGGCCAGTGTGGGATTTTCGTATAACAAAGATAGAAATTCTCCTATTGACCATTCGTCATATCCTAATGCAGATAGAATCTCGTCTAATTGTCCCATTCTATCTTCTTTTAGATAAGCAAAATTAGCGACATTATTTATTAGCTTTCTATATTCATCATATTCCGGCATGGTTTTGTTTGCGATAAAACCATAGTGAAGCATGAATGTTATGCTATTTATCACATCTATTGGCAGGCCAAATCTGACGATGTGTTTTAGTTTATATTCCACAGTGTCTGCTACTTTCCTACGCAGCCCTACTAGGTTTACTGGTTCTGTTTCTATTTGTGCAATTGCCTTGTCAATTACTTCATAAATTTCTAAAAAAAGGTCTTGTGCTATTATGGCTTTGCGTGTTGTATCTTCTTCGGGAAATAATTCTGCACATGTTTGTGTTAATTGATTTTTTACGGCTTCAAATACTAGCGCTGTTGCTTGGTAGCTATTTCCCATGACTATGTTTAGAGAAAATTGGTCGCCAGCACATAGTATGTCGGTACATATAGTTAAAAATGCTTTTATGTCATGCCATATTTCTGCTGGTCGTTCTATGTGACGTAGCGATTGTTCGGCTGTCCAATATGGTGGAGTTCCCGATACTCTGGTGCCAAGTGTTCCTGCGCGTACAGCTTGTGCTGTATCGATGATAGTGAACAGGCCTTCATTTAGAATTAGATTCTCTGGTTTTAGATCTCGGTGTATATCTCCTGCTTGCCATAATATCGTATAAAGTTCATAGAGTAGCGTGAGAATTAATTCTTTGCGTTCAGATAGATAAAGTTCTGGGTGGTGGCGCAAATATTTGTTTAGATCTTCTCCCTCGACATAAGGTTTTATTATAAAGTAGCGATCTTTGTCTTGATAATTATAATGTCCCATGTGGGTTTTTTGTATTGGATTAAATGTATTAGAAGTTTCTGTTTCATTAATTACTTCCTCTCTGGCTTTAGGAAGTTTCACTACCTTGAGTGTATATTTTTCTTCGCCAATAGTTACAACTCGCACATTTACTCGTTGGCTTGTTTTGTAAATAGGCTTGGTGAGTGGCACCGAGATTTCGGTGTCTCCCCAAGAAAAGGATAGTGTTTTGTTATAACCTTCTCTAGTTTTTTCTGCTTCTATGAAAGTTTGCATAATATTTTTACTCGTAATCGTGCCTGTTTTCTGTTTTATTAAGTTAACTATATCCGTATTATTTGTCGTGGATTGTATAGATAAATTAGCATCGTTTTATTAAGACATGCTTAATATTTGATATTATTTGTAACTATTCACCCGTCATCCCGGTAGATTTATACGTCATCCCGGCGGCCGCCGGGATCTAGAGGCATTAAAAAATATTATAATTTTTGTTTTAATTGTCTCTGGGTCCTGGC
>JAFGXA010000042.1 GCA_016936855.1 Gammaproteobacteria bacterium
GCCAGGACCCAGAGACAATTAAAACAAAAATTATAATATTTTTTAATGCCTCTAGATCCCGGCGGCCGCCGGGATGACGTATAAATCCGCCGGGATGACGGTTGAGTGGTTACGATTTAATACTACATTAATAATTATCCGCTATTATGCTATTAATTTATAAATAGTAACTATTATGGTGGATATATTTTATGAGTAGCTTGGATAGATTAACTAATGAAAAAGAGGCGGTTTTAACTGATTCTTTTCAAAAAGCATTAGGCGGTTATGCAGATTATTTATATGAACGTTATGTAGATGTTGTTGATCGAATTGTTGAGAGCATGGAAAATCTGATTAAATCCTTATACGATAAGGATTATGAAGTTGTTTGGGGCAATATAAACTATCTTTTAACGCAAGACGTTACAAATTATTTTTTAGTAACTGAATCTCGAACTTACGAAAGGCCATTGGTTATAAGTTTGGCGTTAGCCAATATTTTAGTAATCTCGCTAGATATTGCAGTTGAAGATGTTTTTAAAGATCTAACATCTGTGCAAAATGAATCCATGCAAAATTTACTGGGTTTACTACAAGAAGAGTTAGGTCGACTTACACGTGAATCAAGATGTCCGTATGGTTTTGCTTCGGCTATTTTTAGTATTTTTATTGGTGTTGATGATAAAGCACAACCATTATCGATCCAAGATCCGGCGCTTCATGTGGAAGGCATGCTTATGCAAGCCTTTGAAAATAGATTGAGAGCGCTGAAGGTAATTAATTATAAGAAATATTTATCATGTATTATGGATTTCACGCGTTATGATGAATCTGAAGAACATTTATCTGCGATTGAGACAATTTTTACAAAAGAGTTACGCAATAGATGGCGAGAATCTTTTCAGCGGGCTATTGGTAATTCAGAAAGAGATCTAGAGTTGGTAGATTCGTGGCTATCAGATGATTCTTTGAGTTGGTTGGCTCTGCCATATAGTGCCGAGCTTGATTTATTAGAACATAACCTGATTGACTATTTTCCGTATCTTGCATCTGTCGTAACAGATTTTATTAGTAGTAATCCAGAGTGCAGAACAGAGATATTAGGTTATTTGCTAGAATATAAAGAAACTAAGCGTAAAATACCGAGTCATGATGCCGGTAATGATTTTTTGCGAATACTTCATCAGCAAATCAGCGAATATCTTAGTAAGCGTAAATTCAGCATTTCACCATATTTACTAAGGTCTAGTCGTGAGCGTTATGTGAATATTTTTCAACTTGTTAGTAATATGGAGGATAATCCTGAAGTTGTTGATTTGTTGCCGGACTTTCCAGAAAGAATTTTGGATCATAGTGATGATATTCGTTCGCATGTTGAAAATTTGTTTGCTAGATCAAATTCCACGCAAGTTATATTGGTGGAAGAAGGAAATATTAGGTTAGAAAGAGCTGATGCTATAACTGTAACATCAGCTGAATATATGGAAATTATTCTTTACGCTGTTATTTTGTCGAAGAGTGAATGGCATAAAGAATTTGAAAATTTATTAAAAGCGGCGTTAACGCTCATAGGCAATGATGAAATTGCCTACAATCTTCCCATAATAGTATTGGATTATTGTCAGAGTAAAATAACGGATAGAAGCGATGAGGGGCCGACATCAGCACTTTATAATGTTTCTTCTAGGGATTTGTCATCATTATTCATATTAAGTCATATTGCAGCACGGGAAGATTATAAATCTTTATTGCCATTTTTTTTAAATGGCTTTATTAATCTTATCTCATCACCTGTATTTTATGGGTTTCGTGATATTCCGCCGTTTTTAATATATGGAATTCATGATGTATTTATATTAACTCGCCTATATGATTTTGGTGTTAATAGTGAATCTATGGTTAGTTGTAAAAATGTTATTTGCAAATGGAGAGATCGGTATTCATGGAGTGTTACTAATCAAATTTTGGATTTTTGTTTTGTAGCATTTAATCGCTTAGAGTCACCGCAGAGTTCTGATGTGGTTGACATGATAAATGATTTTAATTCTATTTTTGAAAACGTTTTACAGTCGGATGGATGCGGAGTCCAATTAACGATTGAATATGTATTAGAAATGAAAGAATATGCGGAGTCATATGTTAATGTAATTGATGTAACGAAAGTTGTTGCGGCGCTAATTGGCAGTGGTTTGTTTGAACCCAACGACCAAAAGTTCCTGGAAATAATGAATTTTTTTCTTAAATTAGATTCAGGTGATAAAACATTTACCTTTGAGAATCAGATTTTGTTAGATGCTTTATTGAAGGCAGTTAATTATCTGTCTACAAAAGGTGAAGTTTTTACTTATAATATAATAATATCAACTTCACTAATTATAACTTTACTATTTGATATTGCAGTTGAAGAGCAAAGAAAAGACCCTCAATTTGATCTCGAGAAGTTATGTGAGAATATTACAAAATATGTTGATGTGGTGTTGTTATTGTTATGCAAGATGTATATTCCGTTGGGTATAGTAGCAAGCTTTGTGCCTGTTTTGATGAGAAGTGGTGAATGGTTGCAAGAATTTAGCAAAAAAGCTGATGTTTTAGTTGAAAGAGGGTTTGAGCGTAATGATATTATGTTTGGGTTGTCGTATATCATCTCACTTTTGTCAGGATATGAGATTGAGTTTCCTGCAGATTTAAAACGATTAGTGAATTTTGTTAATGGCAATGATTTTGTATCTATTATTGGTGAATGGAAGGATCAATATTCAAGCGCTAATACTGAAGATGTAGCAAGTGTTTTTTTACAAGAATTTGTGTTTGAAAGTGATCAGCAAGTTACTGACTTATGCGTAGTTATTTTCACTATTAACAAATGGCGGAGGAAATGCGATTACTATACTATTGATAAAGAGATATTGGATCTTTGTTTGCTAGAGTTAAAGGCAGGAGGTTCTCAACAAGTTTCCGATCTAAAAGAAGTAATGTTGGCTTTTGATAGTGTTTTTGATGAGGTTTTACAAGGAGAGAGGGGTGGCGTTGCATCAGTTGTAAGGAGTTTGTTTAAGATAGGCGAAGATTGGAGGTCGCACGGTAATATAGTTGCTGTAGCAAAAGTGGTTGCAGTGTTGGTTGGGCGTTGTGGATTTGCAACTTATGATTCAGAGCTTACTAGGATAATGCAGTTTTTTCTGCGATTAAATTCAGACAATAGATTTGTTCTTGAGCATGAGCCTTTATTAAAAGCTTTTTTATTTGCAGCTAATTATTTGCAGGAGAAATATGGAAGCCATGATTTGTCTTCTATAATAACTGTAGTGTTCGATATCGTTGTTATGAAACAAAGAGTAGGTTTGATTGCTGATTCTGAAGAATTAAATGACGTTATAATCAAGTACGCAGAAATTATTCACATATTAATGAAAGAGCTAAATTGTTCTGATCATTTACTGGCATCGCAAATTGCATGTGTTTTATTTAATGAACCAGAATGGCTCAAGAGTTTTACATCAGTAGTTGATGTTTTGTGTGAGAGGCATCAGCTTGAGCGCCATGATATAATGTCAGTGTTAATATATATTTTATCCCTTCCACCTGTAGATGATTTTTTATCAAGTGTTTCAGAAGAAATTATGCTTGGTGTAAATGATCAAACGATTTTTTCAAAATTTGGTGATGGAAAGCGTTTTAGTTTAATGAGAAGTGCCCCATTATTTCCACCATCGCATAGGCAAGTTGTTGAAAGGGTTGATGAGAGAGATTCGGATGTTGTTGCAGATGATAACAAAAGAGCTTTAGAAGTAATTCCCGCTGAAAATGCGGTAGTTGTTAATGCCTGGATTTCTAGGTTGCAGTTGTTTTTATCAGCAGAATCTCAAGAGCTTCAAAATTTAATTATGGTGTTATCTGTTTTTAATAAATGGCATCGTCAATATTGGAGTATTACTGCTGAAAATATATTAAAACTTTGTTTGCTTGATATGGGGAGGTATGATGCTTATCGGTTCCCGGATTTAACTAGAATAGTGATAGATTTTGATAATTTTTTTGAAGATATTTGTAGGAGACAGAGAAGTTCGGAGTCTGCGGATGACAAAAAGCGAACTTTAATCGAATCGGTTATTAAAGCAATGTTGCGTATTGATGAGAGCTGGCGTTCAGGTGCTAATTTAGTTGCTGTGTTAGAGGTGGTTTTTGTATTGGTAGTGATTTGTAAGATTGAGATTGATGAGATCTATTTTAAGCCTATGATGAATTTTTTTCTTAAATTAGATGAAGAAGGTCAGCGTTTTATTTCCCAAAATTCTACTTTGTTTGATGCTATTTCAATTGCGGCTAATTATTTACGTAGTAAATCCGAATTTATTGATGACAGAGAGATTGCTAGTACTATTGGCTCATTATTTTTCATTGCTTTTCAACAGAAGAAGCTTGATCCAGAATGCGATTTTACAGAATTGCATGATCGTGTGTGTCAATATGTTGAGTTTATTTATGTGTTAAAACAAAAGTTCCATTTTTCTGACATGATGATTGCGGAAGTTATGCCTATATTATTGGCCGAGCCAGATTTGCTGGATGCGCTAATAGAAATGCAGGATGATTTAAGCAAAGATCCTAGCTTTAATGGTTTAGATAAAATTAGAACAGCGCAGTATGCTGTGCTGTTATTGCCATCTGAACTGCGGACAAATATGCGTCATGTGGTGGGTGTAATAAAAAAGATTATGCAAGATGATGCTACAGAGCCTTCTAGTGTTAGGTATAGCTTTTTTGGTGATGACAAGCAATTTGCAGAACGCTTGAGTGATCGCTTGTTATCTGTGGATGATGGCGAAAGTTTGGGGGCTGTTGATTTGTCCTATACATGATTAGTAATGCTAATTTTATAGATTACCGCTTAAGTTAATCGAGCGGGTCTTTGGAGAAGGATTTGCGTTTAACGGTACTATGATCTTGTTATGGTTTATGTGATAATCGTTTTTTTACATAAGCCATAGAAATAGAAGAGGTTAAGAGTGATGGAAGATAATAAGCGCAAAGCGCTGAGTGCAGCGTTAAGTCAAATAGAAAGACAGTTTGGTAAGGGTTCGGTAATGAAGCTAGGGGATGGGATAATTCAGCAAGTTGAAACCATTTCTACAGGTTCCTTAGGCTTGGATGTTGCTTTGGGTGTTGGTGGTTTGCCTAAAGGTAGAGTCATCGAGATTTACGGGCCAGAATCATCTGGTAAAACGACCTTAACATTACAAGCTATTGCTGAATGTCAGAAGAAAGGTGGCACAGCTGCTTTTGTTGACGCAGAGCACGCATTAGATCCAATTTATGCAAGAAATCTTGGGGTTAATGTCGAAGAATTATTGGTCTCGCAGCCAGATACTGGGGAACAGGCCCTAGAGATTACCGATATGTTGGTGCGTTCCGGCGCAGTTGATTTGGTAATTATAGATTCAGTTGCGGCTTTGACTCCAAAAGCTGAAATAGAAGGGGATATGGGAGACTCTCATATGGGACTGCAAGCGCGCTTAATGTCGCAAGCATTGCGTAAATTAACCGGTAACATCAAAAAATCCAACACGATGGTTATTTTTATTAACCAAATTCGCATGAAAATTGGTGTGATGTTTGGTAATCCTGAAACTACTACAGGTGGTAATGCGCTTAAATTCTACGCTTCGGTACGCTTAGATATTCGTCGTATTGGCTCCATTAAAAAGGGCGAAGAAATTTTAGGTAATGAAGTTAGAGTCAAAGTTGTTAAAAACAAAATTGCACCGCCATTTAAAACAGCCGAATTTGATATCATGTATGGTAAGGGTATTTCTCGTGAGAGTGAGCTAATTACTTTGGGTGTGCAGAATGATTTAATAGATAAAGCTGGTGCTTGGTATAGTTATGATGGTGTTAGGATTGGGCAGGGTAAAGAGAATGTTAGAAATTATCTTTTAGAGAATCCTGAAATTGCCAACAAAATCGATGAACAAATCAGAGCTAAGCTGTTACCTGATCATGTCAGCAATAAAGACGATCAAACAAAAAGCGATTGATCTTCTGGCAAGACGCGAGCATTCACGCCTAGAGTTAGAGCGTAAATTGCTAGCTAAAGATTTTAATTTGCAAGAGGTTAGTGTTGTTCTTGATGATTTAATAGCTCAAAATTTGCAGAGTGATGAAAGATTTGCTGAGAGTTATATTCATTCAAGATCCAATAAAGGCTTTGGACCATTAAAGATTGCTGAAGAACTGAAACAGCGAGGCGTTAACCAAACCATTTATCAACAATTTTTGGATGAACAAGACTGGCATCAATTAGCATGCCAAGTTAGAATCAAAAAATTTGGCAAATCATTACCAAGTGATTTTGTATTGCGAGCAAAGCAAATGAATTTTTTGCAATATCGGGGGTTTGCGGGCGAACAAATTCGCGCAGTAATGGATTAGGTGCGAATGTTATTGGATTATGGAGACGCTATGAAAAGCAGTGAATTAAGAGAAAAATTTTTAGAATATTTTCAAAACTTGGGGCATACCATTGTTCCTAGTAGTTCTCTAGTGCCAAATGATCCAACATTGCTGTTTACAAATGCTGGCATGAATCAATTTAAAGATGTTTTTTTAGGTCAAGATAAGCGTTCATATTCTAGAGCAACTAGTTCTCAATGCTGTGTTAGGGCCGGCGGCAAACACAATGATTTAGATGAGGTTGGTTATACCGCAAGACACCACACCTTTTTTGAAATGTTGGGTAATTTTAGTTTTGGTGATTATGGTAAACGTGAGGCTATTAGCTATGCTTGGCGTTTTTTGACGGAAGAGTTAAAAATTCCGGCCGCAAAATTATGGGTTACAGTTTTTGAAGATGACCAAGAGACAGAAAATATTTGGTTAAAAGATATGAAAATAGATCCACAGCGTTTTAGTCGCTGCGGAGCCAAAGATAACTTTTGGTCGATGGGGGACACGGGTCCCTGCGGACCATGCACCGAAATTTTTTATGATCATGGTGCTGATGTTCAAGGTGGACCACCAGGATCTAAAGACGAAAGTGGGGATCGTTATACTGAAATTTGGAATCTTGTTTTCATGCAATATAACAGGGATGCTAGTGGCAAAATGACACCACTTGAAAGTTTATCGGTAGACACTGGTATGGGGCTGGAAAGATTATCAGCCGTTATGCAAGGTGTGCATGATAATTATGATACCGATATATTTTTGGCTTTGATCAAAGAAGTTAATTCACTTTTACATATTAAAGACTCAAAAGATCGTGCGATAAGAGTAATTGCCGATCATATTAGGTCTTGCTCTTTCTTAATTGCCGATGGTGTTATTCCCAGTAACGAAGGAAGGGGGTATGTGTTGCGTCGTATTATTAGGCGTGCTGTAAGACATGGTCATAAGTTAGGTATGAAGGAAGTATTTTTCTATAAATTACTAAGTGTTTTAATAAAAGAAATGGGCGTTGCTTATCCGAAACTGAAAGAGAGCAGGCAAATAATTGAGAAAATTTTAAAGCAAGAAGAAGAGCAATTTAATCTAACCTTAGACAATGGTCTTAAGATTTTAGACGATGAAATTAAAGCGCTTGGTAATTATAAAAAGATACCAGGTAATGTGGTGTTTCGACTTTATGATACTTATGGTTTTCCACCGGATTTAACAGCAGACGTTGCCAAGGAATATGGTTTAACGATCGATCAAGCTGGGTTTGATCAAGAAATGGCGCGTCAGAAAGACAATTCCAGACAAGCCAATAAATTTGCTGTTGATTATGGGGAAGATTTGGTTATTCCTGGGGAAACTAATTTCGCTGGGTATGCACAGGATAAAAGTGACAGTAAGATTATCGCTATTATTCAAAATGGCAATATTATTGAAACCCTAGACAATAATGAGTTGGCTCAAATAGTATTAAGCGAGACTCCATTTTATGCTGAATCCGGTGGGCAAGTCGGTGATAAGGGTCGTATTGTTTGTGGCGATAATGTTTTTGTTGTTGAGGACACTCAAAAGCAAGGTCCGATATATTTTCATTATGGTCACTTAAAGACTGGAAGCTTGCATGCTAATATGGATGTTGTATCGCAAATAGATAATGCACGCTTGGCTACAGCTGCAAATCACTCAGCAACGCACTTATTGCACGCTGCGCTAAGAGAAGTATTAGGTTCGCATGTGAAGCAGAGGGGTTCGCTGGTAACTAAAGATTATCTACGCTTCGACTTTTCGCATTTCGAAGCTTTGACTCGTGACGAGTTATATCAAGTAGAGCAAATTGTTAATCGTAATATTCGCGCTAATTCCCCCATAATTACCGAGAATATGAATTTAGAGGAAGCGAAAGAAGCTGGCGCTATGGCTCTTTTTGGTGAGAAATATGGTGACAAAGTGCGTGTTGTTAAAATGGGGGAGGTTTCCAAAGAGCTATGTGGTGGAACTCATGCTAAAGCCACAGGAGACATTGGTTTTTGTAAAATATTATCAGAAGGTGGTGTTGCCGCTGGTGTACGTAGAATAGAGGCTCTAACAGGCGAGGCTGCACTTAATTATATAGAAAAACGCGATAGGCAGTTCGTTGCGATTTTAGATGAGATTAAGGCACATGAAGGCAATGCTGCAGAGAAGGTTCAACAGCTTTTGGAGAAAACTAAAGAGCAAGCGAGAACCATAACTTCCTTGAATCAAAAGTTGGCAGTATTTAATATGGATTTACTGTTAGATGATGCCGGGTCTGTATCGGGCATTAAAGTAATTGCGGTAGAAATTAAAGATGCTGATATGAATCTTTTGCGTAGCAGTGTGGATCATTTGCGAAGTAAGCTTAAAAAAGGCGTTATAGTGCTAGCTGCTGTTAATGATGGGAGAGTAAGTTTGGTTGCAGCTGTTAATGGCATAAAGCTGCATGCCGGTGAATTGGTTAAACACGTTGCAGCTCAAGTTGGCGGTAAGGGCGGCGGTCGCCCTGATATGGCGCAAGGTGGCGGTACGTTGGTTGATGCGTTGCCGGTGGCGTTAGGCTCAGTTGCAGCATGGGTTGAAAGTAATATTAAAAATTAATTTTTTCATTTAATAGTCCCTTAATATTCATCCGCTACTATACTCAGCGGGTCGCATGTTCTTTGTTTGGAATAGCGGTATTTTTTAATAGAGCTTAGGGGATTTATAATGCTCATTTTAACAAGAAGAATTGGTGAATCGTTAATCATTGGGGATGACGTTAATGTTGCTGTACTTGGTGTAAAAGGTAATCAGGTAAGAATCGGAATCGATGCTCCAAAGGATGTTTCAGTTCATCGCGAAGAGATTTATCAGCGTATTCAACGGGAAAAAGAACAGCAGACTGCTGCCGATGAAGGCACTGATAATAACGAAGAGTAAACTAGACCTTTAAGTTTATTTCTTTTTCATAATATAATACTTCATTTAAGCGGGAATCTGGCTTTATGTCAGGTTCTCGCTTAGTTTTTTGGTGTTACTGCAATGTTAATTAGAATTTTCGAGGAAATAAAAAAGTCTTTGCATTTGGCTATTCCATTTATAGCTGCTGAGTTTCTGTTTGCCTTTAGTACTGTGGCAGCAACAGCTATGGCGGCACATCTTGGAAAGGTTCAACTAGCTGCCAATGCTTTGGCTTGGGGAATTTATATTACCATAATGGTATTTTTTATGGGGCTTTATTCTGCTGTTAGCATTATGACTGCCCAAAGTTATGGTGCCAAAGAGCATAGAGCTGTAGGTATAGTGTTTAAGCAGGGATTAATGTTGTCGATTATTTGCAGTATCCCGATGTTGCTGGTTTTTTTACTGGCAACTAAATTGTTTTATCTAACCGGTCAAAATCCAGCGGTTATTCATTATGCAACGCCATTTTTTATTTCATTGGCTTGGAGTGTTTTACCATTTTCTCTATTGTTTGTTATGGAGCAACTTTTAGTTGGGATTGGTAAGGCCAGAGTTGTAACTTTTATGAGTATGCTACAACTCTTACTAGAGGTGGTATTTTTCTATCTTTTTGTGTTTGGAAAATTCGGATTGCCAGCTTTAGGATTGCCAGCTATTGGTTATGGAATTGTATTCGCCAATACTATATTAACAATTGGTTTTGCTGTTTATTTGACTTTAAATAATCGCTTTAAGTGTTATCAATTGTTTAATAATTGGTGGGTTATAAATAGAAAGTTTTTATTTGAGTTGTTTCGAGTGGGTTTGCCTTTAGCTTTTATTTATTGCATTGAAGTTGCATTATTTGGAACGTTACCATTTCTAATGGGGAAATTGGGAGTTGCAAATCTTGGTGCCTATCAGATAGGTTACCAATTTTGGTTAATTGCACTTACCATGTTGTTCGGTCTGTCACAAACGGCAACTGTTCGTGTTGGGTATGAAGTTGGACGTAATGATAAAAATTCTATTTTATTTGCAACTTATACCAATATTGGCATTGGTTTGGTTTTTGCGCTGGTTTTTATTGTTTTATATACCAAATTTGCAGGATTCTTGGTGCAATTAGATTTGGCTAAGCATATAAAAGCCAATAAAGCAGTGTTTGATTTAGCTGTCAAATTTCTTGGCATTATAGCAATTGTATTGCTAGGTGATAGCTTTCGTTTAATATCATTAGGCGCTTTGCGTGGTATGAAAGATACAAAATTTCCGATTGTTGCCAGTGTGGTAGGTTTTTGGGTTATAGCTTTTCCTTTAGGATACTGGTTTGCTTTTCCTTGTCACTATGGTGGTAGTGGTATTTTTTGGGGAATGGTTATTGGTCTTTTTATTGGAGGAGTTATCCTTTTTGCTAGGTTCCACTATTTGATTAATAGAGTTGATTTAGAGGCCTTGGTGACGAGGGAATAAATTTAATTGACTCAAGTTATCATAATGTTATCATGCTCATCCGAGCTTATTAAGCGCGGAGAGGTGGCCGAGAGGCTGAAGGCGCTCCCCTGCTAAGGGAGTATGGGGCAAAACTCCATCGAGGGTTCGAATCCCTCCCTCTCCGCCAATAAAACACGCGCCCGTAGCTCAGCTGGATAGAGTACCTGGCTACGAACTAGGGGGTCGGGAGTTCGAATCTCTCCGGGCGCGCCAGAATTCAGTAGTAAAATCAAGCGATTACAGCGTCAGGCGGCA
>JAFGXA010000043.1 GCA_016936855.1 Gammaproteobacteria bacterium
CAGTGCCAGTTCGTCGGTAAATTTCTTCAATCTTTCATGCAAATTGGAAGGGCGTTGTTTGAGGACGTTACGGAAATCAATGGAGTTAGAAAGTGCAATCGCCAATACTTGCGTTGTTGCTTGTTTCTGACGAACAAGGTTACCGATAGTTTCATGCAAATACCCTTCATACTGATTAAGTTCGTTTTTTTCAGCTTGGGTGATTTGCGAATGGAAAAAGGTATTCAGAAAGAACACCGCGGTCAACACAATAATGACTGCAGACAGCACAAAACGCCGGGTATATGCATTCCAATTTAAGATCAATCCTTCATCCTCGAATAGTACTGACTGACAATAATGTGCGCGTATATACTAATTTAATCGTAAGCGCCAAAAATGTCTATTTTATTTCTGCCATATGACAAGCCCGGCAACAAGCAGGGTTCCAGCCACAGGTGTCATAGTAGTGAATTTTACCATTTTCTACGCAGTACCACTTCATTAGAATATCGGCCATGATGCCGATTGCTTTATCGAATAAAGCCTCAATTTAGCCCAGAAAACAAGCCTAATGATTGGGCTGAGTATATTGATCTAATTATGGAGTTCACAAGAAATTTCTAACAAAAAAGCCGTCATAAAGACGGCTTTTGAAATATGGTGGCTACACCGAGATTCGAACTTGGGACCCCATCATTATGAGGGCCTCAATCAGCTACATAAGGACGGTAAAATAATTTAATTTTCAATTAGTTACAAAAACAGACTCCGTGCCCAAATTGTCAGTTTTTGCCAGTATGTGCCACTACGTGCCTGCAAGTTGTCACGATTTGGTCACACTCACTTAGGTAATGTTTTCCTTAAAGGACACATGACTGATCTGTAACCATCAGGGACAGGCTTATACGGTTTATCTGGCGATTTATGATTGGATTGGAATTGACGTAATGACAAAACATCAATCTCACCCACAACGTAATAATCTTGAATTCCTCCTCTAACTCTTAAAATATCTCTTTTCCAGCTATCTTTGTATGGTGCTCTAATACGGCTATCCCCATATTCTCGATTATTACACTGAATGACATATGCATGCATATCTAATGCCGCGGATTCAACTAAGGAATTAAACGATTCTGTATCTCTATTCCACTCCGGTACAAAAAGAGCATCAACCTTACCTCTGATAGAACTTCTATATGATATGTTTGTTAACTCACTACAAATTAAAATGGAAAAGAAAAAGTTGCCATGATAAATAACTGGCGGCTGTTCATTAACCCACTTATCCTTTGGAACCAAAACCTTTCCTGCAACCTCATCAAGCAAAACCTCTTCTTCTAATGCGGGGTACTGCTTATCTTGTCTATAAATTGCAATTTCAGGATAGCCAAGTCCATCATGCAACAGTGATGCCCAGACTTGATTATGCACTTCATTACTTGAGTCTTCATGTAAATATTCGACTCCGCAAATAAAAGAAATACCACGGTGCTTTAACTTCTGCGCAATCGGAATAAACCAATGAGCAGGAATAGATAATTCAGGCATGATAAAGTAATCTATTTGGCCTGGCTCTGAAATTAAGTTATTTACTAACCGAATTAAACGTTGATATCGGCTTAATTTTGATGGGTCATATAAGTTTGTCGCAGACGCAGTCCAGCTTTCATCAGATGTGTGCCAACTGGACACAGCAACTGTATATTTTAATTTCTCTGCCTTGCGTAGAACCATAAGTCTTTTATGATCTTCGTTTTTTTCAAAAACTGGCATGTGAAAATTAGAGACGTCAAACCCTCGATGCATGCCAATTACTTTATTAAGTTCCCCAAGCAAATCAGAATTAAAAGGGTCTGGAGCAATAAAATATAGCTCATTTAAAGCAAATGGTCTTGTTGGGAAAAGTAACCCTATTGGTACATTAGTTTTAATTTTTAACCATTGTTTTAACTGACTTACTCCTTCCTTTATTTCTCTTGGAAGCGATCGTAGCTCTAGACTATCTTTATGGCTTTTTAGGCGTTCATTACGGCTATTAATCTCTTTTGGCAACCACTGAAACTTTAAGGGCAAATAAGCAAGATCTGCCTCAAATAGCTTCCCTCGCCAACTCTCCATTTCTTTCCATTTACCAAGAATAATAATAGAATCATCAAAAATAATATTCGATATACTACTCAAGATATACTCCATATGCTTATTCCAAGCATTAAACCCTTCTTGACTTGGTATAGCCGATGTAACACTTTCAGCAATTATTCTAAAATAATCTTCAAACCACTTATTTTTATACTCTCTTTGTAACTTCCATTCCTGATTATCATCAAGTGCTTTAATCTTCACTTCACAACTTGGTGCATCCACCACTCTCATAATATTCAGCAGGGATTCAATAATTTTTGCTAAATATTCGAAGTCCCTACATGATGTAGCAATTTGAATAATTCTTGACAAATATTTTTCTAACTCAAAAAACTTAACTGGATTTAATACATTTTCTAAAACTGCATCCAAAAAAGCATGCCTAATTTGCTTCCAGTCATCTGGAAGTAAATCTCTTTCATACGCTTCAAAACTTCTAAGCTTAATCGCAAAACCTGCTCGATCCAAACTTAAAGAGTCGGTTTTTCTTAAATTATCAGCATACTCACAGTTATGATCTGTAGCTTTCAATAAATCAACCGCGACACTCTCAGGATCAGTTGGAAGATTAGGAAATGCTCTCCACTCACTTGCACGAGTTTTAATTTCTTCAGCAATTTTTCCCAAGAAAGCTTTGCCAGATTTTCCACTTAACACAAAAATTTTATTTTTACTGTTATCAAAAAGGATTCGACCCTGCTTTCTGGCTTCACTTTCAATTCGGAAATATTTTGTTTTGAATTCAACAACATTATTCTCATGCCTTGAAGAGCGCGATAAAAGTCCATCTGAACATTTAGAAAGCCAGTCCCAAAAGCTTTCAATATTTTTCAATTCAGATTTATTTTCAACAACTAATAAAATGTCATCAACATATCTGCCGTAATAAATAGGAACTATTCTTTTTTCTATGAATTCATCAAGCTCAAAAAGAGCCATGTTTGCTATTACTGCTGATGCAGGCAAACCAACTGGAAGCCCTTTTCTCAAAGGTGTTTTTTCAGCCCAGAAAATTAAGGACTTTATAAAAATTCTGTGAAGCTTAACCTCCAAAAGATCATCTAAATCTAATTTTTCTAAAAACCCTGAATTAAGCATAAAATCGGGATTTAGTTCATGATAAAAGCTGCTTACATCTGCTGTTAAAGACACCAACTCTTTATCTTGTTCTAATGCATTACGCATCGCAGAAATTCCGTTATCTCGCCAGTTAATAAATGGCTTTTGATAGGGCTTAAATGAACCTAGTGAGAATGCCTTTGGCTCACCATATTCGTTACATTGCAAACGGTTGCCATACGCATTATTCGAAAGTAACTGATCAAAATAATAGCCAACTTTTTCAATCCAAAGTGCTGATAAAACATGAAAATCCATACTACACTTTGCTATTAATCTAAATTCAGCGCTATATGATTCATGCGAGAAGGCATCCCAACTTTCTTTCTGTGAAGCAAAAAATACTCCTCTTACTTCTTCCACATTCTCTTCTATGGACTTGGGGGCAAGAGACCACCCTCCCAAAAAACTTGGATCATTTACCCAAGTCTCATCACTATTTTAATTTTCTTCAATAGCAAATTTAAATTTTTATCTAGAGAATCTTCATACAAGGCCATATCAAACAATGGAGGATTAGATGAAAAATATAAGTCTACCTTTGCTTTACGATACGCTTTATACAAGTCCTCAATAGTGATTTTAATCATTCTCTATTCCAGCTACTATTTTGAAAAAATTAACATCAAATGGTATTTGAAATATAAAAAAATCACAAAACTTTATTTGGCTTTTAACCAACATCATATATAGTGATGTGCTCTAAAATAGAGTTTTTATCTATATATCAATAACTTAACAGATACTTAACTGACTACTATTGTCACGCTACGTGACATATATCGTCACGATTTGGTCACGTTGAAATTCTTTAAACGAAAGTTATCCACAAAAAATTGGATACTAGAAACGAAAAAACCCAGTAAATACAAATATTTACTGGGTTTTTGAATATGGTGGCTACACCGAGATTCGAACTTGGGACCCCATCATTATGAGTGATGTGCTCTAACCAGCTGAGCTATGTAGCCTAAAGA
>JAFGXA010000005.1 GCA_016936855.1 Gammaproteobacteria bacterium
TATCACGCTTTCAACCAGCTTATTGGTTTTAAAGAAAAATAGAAAACGACCAGGCCTGGTCACCATGATGGATCTTAGTCAAACCCAGCTTGACCATAAAACAATCAGTAACATGAGGGGTATCTTTGAATATGAAGCTTATGTGACGGAAATACCTTTCATAAAAGTGCATATTACAGACATTATAAATAACAACTATCGCTTAAAACCCATTGACTACCTGCAACCGCAGACGCACTATGCGACAGCTACTTTAGAAAACGTCACAAGTGAATTAAAAGCATTAAAAGGTCAGTTTGATGATGCTTATAAGGTATGGATAAACCTAATTTAACAAAGCGACTCTGCCCAAAAAGTTTTGTTCACCATTGGCACTCGCAAGAGTTTGGTGATTTTTTCTAAAACGTCAGCTTCGCCTTGTGCGCCGCGCATTAGGTTAGTGAATGTTTGACTGATTTTTTTTCATCAAGATTTTCCATCTTTAAGTTCTAAGTAATCTCTCATCACAGACGCTGTCTGAAGATATTTAATAGAATATCCTTTTCCATCTATAGCCTTCACTTCGCCCTCGGCGTTTGTAGGCAGCCAAAATTGAGCGGCTACGGGAGGTAAAGAAATACAATTTGGATCGCCCTTTGCTAAGGCAACCGCATTCACATAAAATCGCATGCTTTGTAAAGATTGCTTTACTTGAGGACTGTCATCTAAATTTTCTAGGTTTAACAAAGACAATATCTGATCACCTGAGTAATGCTTAAAGTCCACGACTGTATATCTTCCTGCTTCCTCATAGATAAAATCAGGTCGTTTTTGAATTACCTCACATCGCTTACTTTCTTTATCAAATGTTTCAGGTATAGTTTGATAAAAATCAGTGGGTGAAAGTTTTAAGCTATCCATTATTGATAGAAAAGATGTGATGTTTCCAAAATCCACCCATGCCACTTTTTTAGTGTTATTTGATGTTTTATTTTCTGCTAGAAATTTAAAAACGCACAATTCCTCCCAGGCCTGGTGATAAGCGGGCATCAAACTGTCGTTATTTAGGCTGGCTTTTTGGAGTACAAAAGTTAAAGCGTCGTAATAGTCTTCGTAATCGGGAGATTTAAAAGGCGTTTGTTCGTCTATTTCATCGAGTATTGCATTGAGATTGCTTCTTACAGAGGTTGCTTCTTGACCTGAACCACCAAACCAATCCTCAAACACTTTTGTGTCGTGATTAAAATGAAATTTATCTGCAAACTCATCGGCTAAATGCAAGTGTTCAACGGTTAAATCCCATTGGGGTGAGTCCTTATTCCATTGCAATAACTCTTGGTAAATGGCTTTTAGAACAAATGCCGCCATACCCACTATGTCATGTTCGTTTGTTTGCATAATGGCCTGCTTAGCAGGCATTCGTTCAAACATAATGACATCATCTTCTAAAAAGATGGCCTGATGTAGATGTTTATCCATATTGGCAAAATCTATATGCTCTCTCTTGTGTAGTTTTTGATGCGATACAAACTCAAACTCAAGATGCTTTAAGGCTTCCTTTAATTTGTTTAAACCCTCATAAAAACTCATGATCTGGGAAAACTTTAAAGCATCTTCATTACCTAATTTTGTTTTATCGGCACTTTTTGCATAGTCAGTTATATTTTTTGTAAGGTATTTAGCATCGCCTGATGCACTAGGCTTAAACTTTGTCTTTTCTTTTAGGAGACTTAAATACTTCCAAAAAAATTGTAGCTGTAAAGCTTGATGAGTTTTGTTAATAGCATCTAAGCCATGCATTAAAATATGATTATTACCACTCATAATCATCAACCTTATTCGTTATCAGCTTTTTCATTCTACTTTAAAACTATCCAAAAATTGATCCACTTGTTTTACAAAATCACCAAAAGTATGTAATTCAACGCCATTTAATTTTGTAATTAGCGGCGATTTATCGCGGGCAAACACATTATCCCAAAGGTAGTGCATGAGTTTATTGGTGATTTCGTCTTTTGAGATTTTGCCATTCTTGGCCTTGATAAACCACAGGCCGATTAACTTGTCTTCAATACGGCGAATGCTGTTTTTATTATCTTTGATGAATTTATTGATTTTGGTTCTAAGTTGATTCCAAGTGCAATCATAATCTTCAATTTTTGCAGCAATTTGACCATGAAGTTGATGCTTGGATTTCTTATTATCTTCTATTGCGTCATACTCTTTTGTGTCTGCATCTACATCTATGTACTCAAAATGCCAGCGGCGTTTGAAAGCTGAGTCCATATAAAATACTGACTCATCGCTGGTGTTCATGGTGGCAATCAAGGATAAATTACTTGGAATCACAATCGTATCCGTTAATTGAACTTCTGATTTTAATTTGTCTAACTCTTGCTGCAAGCCTTCAATCAATAAATGAGCCGGACTAATGGGGTATTCTGATTCACCATCCTTATCTCGGTCTAATAACTGAAAAATATCCCCAAAAATGGCTGCCGTATTACCACGGTTTATTTCTTCAATAATTAAATAGATATTGTCGCAAGGGCTTGCCATAGCTTTAGCCAAAGCCTTAACAAATGGACCCGTATGAATTTGGTACTCAACTTTTTTAGACCCAGACTCACCCACCGAAATAGGCACTAATTTTGCAGTGAAGTCGCCATAAGAATAATCGGGGTGAAATACGGTACGGATAATATTGGGGTCATTTTTTGGCGGTAACCCTTTTCGGCAATCATGCTCTCGAATGGTGGAATTAATAGAAAAACTTTTGCCCGTACCAGGAGAGCCAAACTTGATTATTTGTAATGAGTTAGAAAACTCATTTGTAACATCTTTATCACTCAATCTTGCCTGAGTTGGATTTCCATCCGAAAAATAAGCTTTGTGTAAAACACCTGGCAAACACCTTTCCAAATTTTCGCCTTCAAGCAGTTGAAAGTCATTTTCTAAAGTGTCTTCTGAATTAAAGCTATAGGCACTATCCTTAATTAGTTGAATAGTTTTAGGCGTAATATCAACATTGGTTTCTAGCATTTTTAACTTATAAACCTTTTGAATATTAGAGGGTATTTTGTCTTTCATAAAGCAAGCGGAATCGTCCACGCTTTGCACTAAAAACATGTTGTTACATTTAAAACTAAAATATTGGTAAAAGTATTCATCATTACACTTATAACTTACAGGGTAATTAAAATCACCCCTGCCATCTATACGTACAAACTCAAGCATAAACTATCCTTTATAAACCAAATAATCACCTAGAAAAAACGGCAAAACACTACCACTTTGACTGGCTTGCACAAAATCCACTTCTAATAAATCCAGTAGCGGTTCAACCCTTAAACCTTTGCCTTGCAGTGGCTTTATCCATCGAATTAAGCTGGCATTTTGCAGTTTGTCTTGCAACATGGCTTTAGGAATCCCTAACGAATACCCTAATTTATCGGCTTGCTGATACAGATTAAGCTCTAGCTGACTGGGCGTTAAA
>JAFGXA010000044.1 GCA_016936855.1 Gammaproteobacteria bacterium
CAACTAAAACAAAATTTAATGAGAAATTATATGATAGATCAATTAAAAAATAAGGAAACTAAAATGTTTTTCGCGTAAGTCCTGTCTTATTGGTACGCCATCTGCATCTTTATTTTCTAGGATGCTTGGTGTTATGCAGTGTATTTCACCTTTCTCGGAGGTGATTGTTAGTCTAATTTTCACGATTTATCCTCATTTTTTATGCGAATGCTACTATTTTCTTAGCTTGTATTCAACTTGGCTGAGGATGCCTTCCAGAATGTTTAGTTCAACCTGTTCTAAGTTTGCTTTGTTGAAGAGACGACGCAATCTCAACAGCATTTTTTTGGTATGAGATGGTTTTAGGAATTCTATTTCTGCCAGTACTTTTTGTAAGTGTTGATAGAAATGTTCCATTTCGGCTGCGGTTGCTGGTTTTTCATTGGTATATTCTTGTTTTATATTTGTTGAGTATTGCAAAGATGCCATGCGTAACTCATAAACCACAATTTGTACTGCTTGCGCTAAATTGAGCGAACTGAACTCTTCTGCGGTTGGGATATGGATATGGTAATTACATTTGTATAGTTCTTCATTGTTAAGGCCGCTGCTTTCTCGACCAAAAATAATGGCGATTTTATCTTGTTGATGTTTGGTGTGAATTTTTTCGGCGCTTTCGCGTGCAGTTAGAAGCGGCAGCGATAGGCTGCGTAGACGGGCACTGGTGCCAATTATTAGCGAACAGTCGGCTATGGCCTCGTCTAGCTCATTGTGAAGGTGAGCGTTTTTTAAGATTTTATCGGCTCCAGCGGCGCGGGCTGTGGCTTCTACGTGTGGGAATAGTTTGGGATTTACGAGATGAAGCTCTGAGAGATCCATGTTTTTCATGGCGCGCGCGGTGGCCCCAATGTTTCCAGGGTGAGTTGGTTCAACTAAAATGATACGAATGTTTTGTTGCTTTGACATAATTTTGGTATTCTTACGGATATGCATCCAATCGTCAACATTGCTACTAAAGCAGCCAGAGAAGCTGGTAATATTATTTTGCAGGCCCAAGAGCGTTTAGATGACCTAAATATCATGCGCAAGAAGGCCAATGATTTTGTTACTAACGTAGATAGAATGGCCGAACAGGCTATTATAGAAATTATAAACAAGGCTTATCCTGATCATGCCATTTTGGCAGAGGAAAGTGGTGAACACGCAGGTGATCAGCATTGCTGGATCATAGATCCGCTTGATGGCACCACTAACTTTATTCATGGTTTACCCCATTTTTCTGTTTCTATAGCGGTTCAGTATAAAGGCAAAATTGAACATGCCGTTGTTTATGATCCGATACGGCAGGATCTTTTTGTTGCTACAAGAGGGCGAGGAGCCCGCTTAAATGAAAGGCGTATTAGAGTAAGCACCAAAGCTAAGTTTGAGGATTCCTTGCTTGGTACTGGCTTCCCATATACTGGTAGCGAAGATTTACAAAAATACTTAAAAACTTTTTCTGCGCTTTTTAATGAGGTGCAAGGAGTGAGGCGCGCAGGATCTGCTGCGCTTGATTTGGCGTACGTTGCATGCGGGCGTTTAGATGGGTTTTGGGAGTTTGGGCTTCATAAATGGGATATAGCTGCTGGATCTTTGTTGGTTCGAGAGGCCGGCGGTTTAGTAGCTGACATGCAGGGGACAGAAAAATTTTGGGAAAGTGGCAATATAGTTGCGGCTAATCCCAAGCTCTTTAAATTAATGCTACAAAAATTGAGAATGAAATAGGAGTAGTTAGTGCGACAACCATCGGCAACAGCGCATTGGAGGGATTCGGCAAGGCCGGCGCGTTTTTTTATTTTTGATGCAAAAGCAGCTTTTCCAATGCTATTGTTTTTTCTGCATATCAAGCTTTGGACTTTTGTTGTGGCGGTGTTTTGTATGCTGTTTTTTACTATTTTGAATCGTTACGGTTACAGTGTAGAGGTTTTCTTGCGTGTTTTTCGCTCGTTTTTAGCTGGTCCTAGAAAGTTTGCTGTTCCGTGGTGGAAGAACTAATATGAATGATTTAACTGAAAAATTGTCAGCAATCGCCAAAGAATTAAAAGTGACCTTTACTTTAAAGGACAAGCGGCTTACTTATGAAGAAGTGTTTTCGCCTACTGGAATGTTGCCGCCAATTGCCAAGCGGGCAGATCAGCTAGCTTCGCTTTGTTTGGGTTATGGTTTGGGGGTTTCTTTTGAAGACTATGATTCTGGCATGGCTGGATCCAAGGCTAAATTTGATGAGACGACTCCTGATATTATACGTTATTTCTTTATTTTGGACGTATTAAATGAGTTGATACAGACTTCAAGCAGTAGGAATAGTGTAGCCCTTGATGAATTAATGTATGAGCTATAGGCTATTGTAAAGCTGAAGAACAGGTGTTAGAATGCGCGGCTTAATTAGTGCTAATAGATTTTAAGAGATGGTTTTATGAAAAAAGATATACATCCTAATTACAAAGAAATTACAGTCAAATGCAGCTGTGGAAATGAGTTTGTGACTGGCTCCACATCTGGTGCAGAAAGTTTGCAGATTGAAATTTGCTCGGCTTGTCACCCTTTTTATACTGGCAAACAGAAGCTGATTGATACTGCTGGACGTTTAGATCGCTTCAACAGCAGATACGCTAAGATCAAGAAATCTAAGTAATTTTAGAAAATTATTTTTCAGCGACAATGACTAAGGCTGGGCGTAGTAGCCTGTCGTTCAGTATGTAACCCTTTTGCAAAACCTTAATAACATGGTTTGGTTTTACTGTTTGGTCTTTTTGCATGCTGATGGCTTCGTGGTGCTCTGGGTTAAAAGTTTTTCCGGTTGGATCTAGCTGTTCGACGCCGAATTTCTTGAGGTGTTTTAAAAACATGTCCCTCGTTAGTGCTAAGCCATCATGAATAGTTTTTAGTGATTGATTGCTAAGATCACAGTTATCGATGCCATGTTCTAGGCTGTCTATTACGGGTAATAGCTCTTTTACCATTTTTTCAGAACCATATTTGTGCGCATTATTGATATCGCGTTCTAGTCTTTTGCGCATATTGTCCATTTCGGCGTAGATTCTGATTTTGTCCTCTTTGAGCTTGTTTATTTCTTCATTGGCTGCATTTAATTTATTTGCCAAGTCATCATCTACAACGGATTCTTCTGGGGCTTCGACTTGAATGCCAGCGCTATGCAAGTTTTCTTCGGTTTCACTTTCGTGTTTTTTTGTTTTCTTGTTCATTTTCAATTATCTCGCTAAATTTTGTTTATTATCGCAAATTATGTGAATCATAGCTAAAAGATAGCATAGACTCAAATAGTGTTTTTGCACGCGTCAAAATTTTTGTATCGTACAGCTCATCCTGAGATTTGATCACGGTATTCGGTTTCCCAAGAGACCATGATCCGTCTAGCCTAAATAGGTTTGGGTTTCTATAAGTTAGTATTACTTCAAAATTTATCGATAGTGGTAAGTTGTCTTTAATGATTTTTTGCAATTGGTTGGGTTTTATGGTTGCTGTCGAATAAATATAAATGATTATGTTTTGTGTTTTGCTGTAGACGAAATTTCCTATTTTGCTGTTATCTCCCAATGTAATATTTTTTCCGAGTGTTGACGGGTTAATGATAATTGGCTTTAAAATAAATTTTTCAATTGTGATTGATGCGTTACCAATACATTGTTTAATTGTAGTAATTAATTTTGATAATTGATTGTTTGTTAGCTCAATTAAGCTTTTGTTTTTGTTGGTTTCCAGATATTTTTTATCCCAGCTTTGATAAAGTGATAAATATAGTTGAGTATTTATGTTGTTTAGTTCTCTTGGTAGGCAAAAAAAGCTGAGAAAAACTTCTATGATATCGTCGTTATGAATTACGTTGTTAACTTCACTTGCTGGAAATAAAGGGCTTAGGTCTGATTTTAATTGGAATTTATTTGGTGCGTTTTCCGTTAATATTCTTAAGGCTTGATAGA
Source organism: Gammaproteobacteria bacterium (assembly GCA_016936855.1). Classification (GTDB taxonomy): domain Bacteria; phylum Pseudomonadota; class Gammaproteobacteria; order UBA9339; family UBA9339; genus JAFGXA01. The sequence continues at coordinate 3,960 of JAFGXA010000044.1, forward strand.
AATTGTGCTGTTTGTGATTTTCTCTGAAATGATTTATTAATTTTTGTTGGTCCATAGGTGATATCGATTTGATGGTAAGCATTGTGTGATAGTTGTTGTGTAGCAATTAATTGGTGCAATTGATGTGAATAATTTGTGTAATATTCCGGTGAATAGATATAAGTCTCCACCTGTTTCGAAATTTTTCTCATTTATCGTTAAGTTAAATTTTTGTTCTTGTTGCAGTGCTCCTCGATAAATTTGCTGTGAGGTTTCTATTTTCAAATCTTCTATAGCATCTATAATGGATTGTGCTTTTTTTGTTGTATTTAAGCTGTAAGCTGAAAGAAGATCTTTGATGTCTGTAAGATTGATTTTAAGAGTATTGTTGAATTTTAATATAGTAAGCAAGGTGTGTTGATAGTTGGTATTACGGTTTTCTTTTACATATGGAGATTGTGTGGTCAGGTTTCTTATATGGATAAAATTTGGTAATGACCCGGTTAGTTTTTCTATGTTTAGTTTGTGTAGTTTATTATAACACCACAAATTGTGGGTGATAATGCGTTTTTTGTTGGTTATTAGGCTTGGGCGCATCAGCCAGGTTTGTTTGTCCAGAATGAGCTGTTGGTTGTGGTTTTCTATTCTATAAATGTAATTATTTATTTCGGTTGTTTTTATTTCATACTCTGATTGTTCTGGTGTTATAAGAATTGGCTCTGAAGCACTTGGAAAGAGGTTAGTAATTGGAAGGCAAAATAGTTTCATGTTTTCTGCGTTTATTTTGTTGTTATATATTTGTTCTTTAGTCTCGATGTTTATCGTAAATTTATTTTCATTGATTGGTAAAGTTGTATTATTTATGGTTCTAATAGTAAAAAATAATAGCTGGCTTTGTCCTGCGAAATATTTTTTTAGCAAACAAATAGGCGCTTCATTGTCGGAAAAAAAGGATGGTTCAATTGTTAGTCGATGAGAAATATCGCTGTCAATGGTAATGATATTTTGTGTATTAGTTATTATTTGGAAAAAAGTTAAAGCGTCTTGCTCTTGTGCATCTACAAAGATTGTTAGTTGTTTTAAATTTAAATTGTTGTAGTTTGTTGCCTTATGCACTTCAAAGCTTAGAGTCATCTGTTTGGATGTTATGTTTAGGGTGTTCAGGCGGACGGGATATATAATTAGTTGTTTTTCAGTGGCGAATTTAATAATTTGTTTTTTATTATTTACTAGGAGCGGCGAGTGTTTTGGAATGCTGTATGGCTCTAGAATTTGTCCCCATGAGCAATTAAATTGAGCGATGCTTCTGGCGGGCGTAGGCAATATCGTTTCAGGTTCTATTTTATATAGCAAAGTTTGGTATATTGTTGATAAGTCAGCATTTAATTGCTGTTTGATTTTCTCAAGGATGGGTTGTGCTTCACCTATGAAAGAATTTTTAGTATCATCTTCTTGCATGATGCCTATATTACTGACGCATGTTTTGAGCGCAATACCGTAAAATTATGACAATGGAGGGATGTGTATGGCAGCGCTATTTGTTGATGTAGCAAAAACCGGTTTATCAAGATCTAAGGCCTTTAGTGAGAGACACGTATATCCCGTGGTGCGCTCTGATAAGTTGTTGTCTGGTATTCATTTTACGCCAATTTTAAAAGCGATTAGAGAGAAAGTTGCTGGGCCCAATAGCTTTTACCAAGAGTACTATGAGCAGTTGATAAATGAATTTGCAGAATTCGTTCAAGTTTTGCCGGCCCGTAACCAGGGAGGAATGGGTGGTTTGCTTTATGAGTCTCTTTATCGTGGTCTTTATGCTTTGCAGGCGGTGAAAGAAAACGCTGAACCAGAAGACCCATTGTGGAACTATGTTTATTTTAGTGCAGCCCTTTTATTTGATGTGGCAAAGGTTGTAGAGGATCGATCGGTTAATGTCACAAATCGTTCCGGTGAGTTTTTAAGGCGCTGGTTTCCGTATGAAGGGTCGATGTTAGGACAGGTCGATTATTATAGAGTGCGTATTGGTGGTGGTATTCCAGCTTGGGCGGGCAGAAAATTGACTACTATTTTGGCGCGTCAGATTATGCCAGATAGCGGTTTTAAGTGGATTGCTAGTAAGCCGCAACAACTATACATATGGTTGGCCATGCTGGTTGATGATAGTAGGAGTGCGGGTAAGCACGGTTTAATTTTAAATCGAGCACACGAATTACTAGAGCTATTACGCGCTAGTAAAGATTATCAATTTGATTCTCCAGTTGAGGGCGAGCAAGCGCTTGATACAGAGTTAGCTGATGAGTTTTTAGATTGGTTGCGAGATGGGCTGTTAAATGAGAATTTGTCTGTTAACAAGAAGGATGGCGACATCTATATGACAGAGGATGGCCTCTTCTTGAGCGATGATGTTTTTGAGGAATATTGTAAAGAACGTTCTTTAGAGGACAGTAGTGAGGATTTAAAGGGTAAGGTTGCGGCATTAGGAATTATTACAGAGATTAGCGTTGTCTGTGATGTTGCAGAAAAGAATAATGTTGCGGGTGGACAAAAGCATGCGGCGGACTCAACGCGCAAGGCGGCATCAATGTTTGGTCGACAAGTGGTTGCTAATAGTTTTGATCGCGGTTTGAAGCAGGGGGATGTGCTAGCTAAAAATGGTTCACTTGTTTCAAGCATAGATAGTATTTTGCAGATCGTTGGCAACAACGTTCCTGCTATTAATGATAGCGTACATGTTGCAAACAGTGCTGAAAAAAATCCTTATCCCACGCCTGTAGTTGATGAACTTGCATTTGCTGATGCATATTAAATCGTAGGGGCACGGCGTGCCATGCCCATTTTATGAGAGATAATTTAATGAAATTAGTTGACTTTAATGTTGGGGGTAATAACCCATTTTTTTTAATCGCAGGTCCGTGTGTTATCGAAGCAGAAGCTATTACTATGCAGATCGCTGAGACTTTAAAGAGAACAACCCAGGATTTAGGCATAAATTTTATTTTTAAAGCATCTTTTGATAAAGCTAATAGAACATCTAGTAAGAGCTTTCGTGGGTTGGGTATGTCTGCGGGGTTAGAAATCTTAAATAAAGTTAAAAATGAGTTTGATTTGCCAATTTTAACTGATGTGCACGAATATACGCCGTTGGATGAAGTGGCTGATACGGTTGATGTGCTGCAAACGCCAGCTTTTTTATGCAGGCAAACTGATTTTATTCAGAATGTTGCTAAATTAGGCAAGCCAATGAATATCAAAAAGGGACAGTTTTTGGCTCCTTGGGACATGCAAAATGTTGTAAATAAGGTTAAGGAAGTTGGCAATAATCAGGCTATGGTTTGTGAGCGTGGTGTGAGCTTTGGATATAATAACTTGGTTGTTGATATGAGATCCTTATCAGTTATGGCTGAAACAGGATGTCCTGTTGTTTTTGATGCAACCCATTCAGTGCAGCAGCCAGGTGGCCAAGGTACTTCGACTGGTGGTAACAGAGAATATGTGCCAGTTTTGGCAAGGGCCGCTGTTGCAGTTGGTGTAGATGGCCTGTTTATGGAAACCCATCCGGAACCAGACAAAGCTTTAAGTGATGGCCCCAATTCATGGCCGTTGGCTAAGATGCGTGATTTGTTGCTGGAGTTGCAACAGTTGGACGCGGTGATTAAGAATAAATAATATCGCGCTGGTTTTGGTAAGGGCGAACACAGTGGTTCGCCCCTACGGGTGCCACTAATAGGATAAATGCCTTTTATTTTCGCTGAATATGTTCGATAATGCGCTCGATTTTAACTAATTTGATAGGAGAGAAATTGTGTCAACTATTACAGAAATACACGGTCGTGAGATATTAGATTCTCGTGGCAATCCTACGGTCGAATGTGAAGTAACATTATCATCAGGTGTTATGGCTCGTGCATGCGTGCCTTCTGGAGCGTCTACTGGCTCTAGAGAAGCGTTAGAGTTGCGTGATAAAGACCCTAAAAGATATATGGGTAAAGGCGTTTTGACTGCAGTTGAGCATGTAAACGACGAATTGCGTAAAGCTGTTTTGGGTCAAGATCCGAAAGAGCAAGCCAAAATTGATCAAATTATGATTGATTTGGATGGTACTGAAAACAAGGGTAAGTTTGGGGCTAATGCTATTTTGGCAGTTTCAATGGCGGTTGCTAGAGCCGCGGCTATGGACACCAAGTTACCGCTTTATAAATATTTAAATGATGGATCTTATTTATTACCAGTGCCTTTGATGAATGTTATTAACGGCGGTTCTCATGCTGATAATAATGTTGATGTTCAAGAATTTATGTTGGTGCCAGTGGGTGCTCCAAGCTTCAGAGAGGCTATTCGTTGGGGTGCTGAAGTGTTTCATACACTGAAGAAAGTGTTACAAAAACGCGGCCTTAATACCAATGTTGGTGATGAAGGTGGTTTCGCGCCAGACTTAGAGTCTAATCACGTCGCGATAGATACCATTTTAGAAGCAATTGAATTGGCAGGTTACAAGCCAGGTGAAGATATTTGCTTAGCGCTTGATGTTGCTGCTAGTGAGTTCTATAAAGATGGTAAATATCATTTAGCATCTGAAAATAAAGAGCTAACTTCTGCTGAATTTGTTGATTACTTGGCTGCTTGGGTTGATAAGTATCCAGCTTTAATTAGTATCGAAGATGGTTTGGATGAGAGCGATTGGGAAGGTTGGAAATTATTAACCGAAAAGCTCGGTGATAAAGTTCAGTTGGTTGGTGATGATCTCTTTGTAACTAATACTAGAATCTTTAAAGAAGGTATCGATAAAGGTATCGCTAACTCTATCCTAATTAAACTTAACCAAATTGGTACGATTACTGAAACTCTAAATGCTATTCAAATGGCTAAAGATGCAGGTTATACCGCTGTTGTTTCACACCGTTCAGGGGAGACAGAAGACACAACTATCGCAGATTTGGCAGTTGCAACAGCAACAGGTCAAATTAAAACTGGTTCTGCAAGTCGTACTGATCGTATTGCAAAATACAATCAATTGATTCGTATTGAAGAAGCATTAGGCAGCAAAGCTGTTTATGCTGGCCGGAAGGCTTTCAATAAATAAATAGGTAGCAATGCGCTACTTAGCTATAGTGTTGGTGATTTTTCTAGCGCTACTGCAGTATAAGCTGTGGTTTGGCGCTGGTGGAGTCACCGATGCTATGCACACCAAAAAGCTGTTAAAAAAACAGCAACTACTCAATAAAAACTATGCTGAGCGTGATAAGGTGTTGCTTTCAGAGGTGCAGGCTTTACGAAAGCGAAGTGGTGCTGTTAAGCAGGAAGCTCGTGAAGAATTAGGCATGATAAAAAAAGGTGAAGTTTTTTATCGCGTAGTGCCGTTGTCATCAGATTTAAAAAAATGATTTTTATCGGTAGCTTAGCGTTTCCATCAGGTGTTGGGTTTTTATGTCGGGACTTGCATCTAAGTCGGCTATAGTGCGAGCGACTTTTAAGATTCGATGATAGGATCTTGCGGATAGTTGTAATTTTTCAATGGCGTTTTCTAGGGTTTCTTGATCTTTTGCTGTTAATTTACAATGTTGTTCAATCTGCTTGTTGCTAAGCAGGGCGTTTAAAGTGTTTTGCCGATTGATTTGAATTTCTCTTGTTTTTAAGACTCTTTTGCGCACTGTTTCGCTATTTTCTGTTGTAACTGTTGAGAGAGTGCTTAAGGTTCCTTTTGGTAGTGATGGAACTTTTATGTGTAAATCTATGCGATCCATTAGAGGTCCCGATAATTTATTTTGATATTGTTGAATACGTTGGATAGAGCAGGTGCACTTTTTTTGTTGGGATCCTAAGTGTCCGCATGGACATGGATTCATGGCAGCGATGAGTTGGAAGTTGGCGGGAAATTCGGTTTGAAAGGCAGCACGCGATATTATTACCGATTGTGACTCTAATGGTTCGCGCAGTACTTCTAACACTTTGCGAGGAAATTCTGGTAGTTCATCTAAAAATAGAACGCCGTTATGGGCGAGCGAAATTTCGCCAGGTTTGGGTGGGCTTGAGCCGCCGACCAGAGCTACGCTTGATGAGGTATGGTGTGGGGCGCGAAATGGTCTTACGCGCCAGGTTTTAGCCCGAAATTTTTTGCCAGATATAGAATGTATGGCAGCTGTTTGCAAAGCTTCCTCATCACTCATATTTGGCAATATTGTTGGTAGGCGATGGGCAAGCATCGATTTGCCAGTGCCGGGTGGTCCATTCATCAAAAGGCCGTGGCGACCAGACGCTGCTATTTCTAATGCGCGTTTGGCTTGAAACTGACCCTTTACTTCGCTGAGATCAGCTTCATATGTGGAAGTGAAATTTTCATGATTGATAGTGTATGGTTCAATAGGCTTGAATCTAGTGAAGTGATCTACCACATCAATTAAGTGATTGGCGGGAATGATTTTGGTGTCTTTTACCAGGGCCGCTTCTGCAGCATTGTGTTGTGGTAGAATCAAAGAACGAGCTGCTTGTTTTGTAGCTAGGGCAAAAGGTAATGCGCCTTTGATGGCGCGCAATTTGCCAGATAAGGCTAGCTCTCCTGCGAACTCAAAGTCGGGTAGCGCATCTTTGGGGATTTGATTAGTTGCGGCGAGGATGCCAATGGCGATTGCAAGGTCAAACCGTCCTCCATCTTTTTTGGGTAGGTCAGCTGGGGCAAGGTTCACTGTAATGCGGCGGGCTGGAAAATCAAAGTTGCTATTTAAAAGAGCGCTGCGTACTCGATCTTTGCTTTCTTTAACCGCTGTTTCGGGAAGACCAACTATGGATAGGCAAGGTAGGCCATTGGAGATGTCGATTTCTATAGTGCAGGACTTACGCGAAAAACATTTTAGTTTCCTTATTTTTTAATTGATCTATCATATAATTTCTCATTAAATTTTGTTTTAGTTGG
>JAFGXA010000045.1 GCA_016936855.1 Gammaproteobacteria bacterium
AGAAAGCCGGAAACAGAAACAAAAGGGGGAAAAGAAACGGCAGCGTTGAAGGAAAAGGACCTCGCTATTTTTTTATCCTTTTTTTAGCAACAAGCACATTCCAACCACCAACCTTTCCATAAACAGGTAGCAGTTATTATCTACCTAAATAAAGCCAAATAATACACTTATAGTGATTAATAAAAACAACTTTAAAACCGATGCAATTGTTGGTATTACAATAGAAGACTTTTTGCTAGATGTTTCTCATGATTCTATCTGATAGTGCACAAATTATACATAATGTTGTGGCCAAATATACCGAGGGCTAGCAGTGCCGCGGAGTGTTAATTTTACCTGTAAGCTTTCATCTAATACTACTAAGTCAGCGTCTTTACCAATTGCTATGCTGCCTTTGCGATCGAAAATATTTAGTTTTTTAGCTGGATTAGCTGTGACCATTTTTAAAACATCAAACAAGCTGCAGTTTGTATAGTTTATTATGTTTCTAATTGCTGTATCTAGACGTAAAGTGCTACCGGCTAGTGCGTTATTTTGTAGTCTTGCTTCGTTGTTTTTTACAATAACTTTTTGTTCAGATAAAGTGTAATTACCGTCTGCTAGATTTTTAGCACGCATAGCATCGCTCACTAAAATTGTATTATCAAAGCCTTTTAATTTAACAATAAGTTCAATTATTGCAGGATGTAAATGAATTCCATCAGCAATAATTTCTGTTGTAACATTGTTATCTAATAATAAGGCGCTAATTAATCCAGGTTTACGATGGTGTATTGGTGGCATGCAATTAAAAAGGTGGGTGGCGTATTTGGAGCCCAATTTTATAGCAATTTTTGCCGCTTCATAATCAGCGTTGCTGTGACCTAAAGCCGCAATAATATTGTTTTCTTGCAAATATTTTATTGCTTCTAAAGCATTTGGTAGCTCGGGGGCAATGGTTACAATTTTAATTAAATTATTAGATAATTTTTGCCATTTTTTAATTAGTTCTATATTTGGCGTTAACAGTTGTTCTATTGGTTGAGCGCCATTTTTTTCTTTTGATAAAAACGGTCCCTCTAGGTTAATTCCTAAAATTTGCGCACCTTTATTATTTTTATAATTCGCAATATTTTTTATGGCGTGATTTATTTTATTTAAATCACCAGTCATTACTGTTGGCAAAAAGCTAGTTACACCTTCTTTTAATAACTCAGAACTAATTGTTTCGAGCGCATCATCTGTTGCATCCATAACATCAGCGCCAGCAGCGCCATGAATGTGCATATCAATAAAGCCTGGAACTAAATGATAATTGTTTGGGAATTCCAGAATATTTATTTTTTCTGTATTTTGATTTGAATTTATTTTACCAATTTTTTTAATTATACTTTCTTCAATTAAGATATCCGCATTATTTAATATCTTATCTTCAGCATAAACCTTAGGGCCTTTTATTATTAATTGTTTCATTTCATCTAGTTTCAGTTATTTTTTTTAAATTATCTGGTTTGTCTGGATTATAACCACGAGCTAATGCCAGTTGTGATGCAAATGGATAAAAAGCCTGAATCGTCATTAATGGATCGCAAATAAAATTTATTGATTCAGGAAGCGGCAATAATAATGAAGCTATGCTATTCAGCGAGCTATCAATTAAATCTCGATTAGCTGCAATAATTGTCTGTGCACCTAAAACTTTAATTCTTTGTGCGACCTCCAACATACTTGGCAATGAATTGTCGTTTTGCAGAAAAAGTAAAAACGGATGGTCCTTTTTAACCAAAGCAAATGGGCCGTGCAAAACCTCGGCGCTGCTAAATGGTTCTGCTTGTAAAACTGCTGCTTCTTTTAATTTAAGAGCGGCCTCTTGCGCAATTGGATAACCAAAGCCGCGGGATATAACAAAGCTATGTTGAATTGATTTAAAGATTGGTATTGCTGAAGACCAATCTAGTGTAGCTGCTTCAGTTAATTTTTTCGGTAATTCATATAAAGCATCTGATAATATTTTATTTTGTGACCATGTTGATGTTAAGTGTAATAGCGCAGATAGTGATGAAATATAGCTTTTGGTTGCAGCTACTGCTGCTTCATTGCCGGCTAGCATTGGTAAAACAAATTCAGCTTCTTGCGCCAAGGGAGATAAGACATCATTTACAATAGCAACAGTAACGCCTTTATTCTTGCGAGCCGAACGCATTATTTCACAAATATCTGGACTTTGACCTGATTGTGAAATACCAATAACCAAGCCATGATCTACATTTAACTCCGAATTATAAAGAGTTGAAACCGATGGAGCGGCGGAAGCGGTTGGTAATTGCAAACAGATTTCTAAAAGATATTTAGCATAATTACAAGCATGATCTGAACTGCCGCGACCAATGGTTACGGCAAATAGGGGTGGTTTTTTGCGCAATCTTGTCACCAAGGCGCTTACTGTTTTTTGGTTTTCTTGAAGCTGATTAGCAACAATTTGTGGTGCTTCAATGGCTTCTTTTGTCATTATTGTTTGCATATTTTTGCTCTTTTTTATGCCACCTTTGCTTTGAAAAATGCCTCAATTTCTTCTAGTGATTTGTTCTTAGTCTCTGGTAATAAAAATATCGCGATTAATAAATAGATTAACGTAAACCCACCGCAAATCCAGAAAACTCCAGCATAGCCAATAAAGTTTACTAATTGTAAAAATACCGCAGCTAAAATTGTTGAAGTTAAACAATTGGCGAACAAACAAATTGCCATGCCTTTACCGCGAATCGCCGTTGGCATTAATTCAGAAATCGCAAGCCATACTACAACACCAGGACCTATAGCATAAAAAATAATGAACAAAATAAATCCTGCAATCATCAAGTAACCTTGAATATTTCCTGGGGATAAAAATTTAGCAACGATCCCAAGATAAAATAGCGCAATAACTAAACCGCTAGTGCCTAAGATAACAAGAGGTTTTCTGCCTAACTTATCGACTAACATCATAGCAATAATAGTTACAATAAAGTTCATAATGCCAATACCGACGCTACCCAACATTGAAATAACACTCGAATGCAAACCTGAGTGATGCAAAATTAAAGTGCAAAGTTGTAAAAAAACATTAATTCCCGTCAGTTGAGTTAGGCAAGCAACAGCGAAAGCAATGGTAAACGGTAATAAATAGTGTTTCTGCCAAATGCTTGTGCGTCCTGTTTTTGCTGTAGCAGACTCCTTGTTGGCTACTAATTTTGTCATCATATTCAAGTCATATTCCGCTTCTTCTTTTGAGCGCGATTTTTGAAGAGCCATTAGCGCCTCTTCTTTTTTGCCTTGGAAAAATAACCAACGGGGAGATTCAATTATAAAAAATGAACCAATAAATAATAATGTAGCTGGGATTAATTAGCACAAAAACATGCCTCGCCAATTATGAAATGGCGCAAAAAGAAGCGCTACTAAATAAGCCACCAAAATTCCTGCTGTTAAAAAGAGCTGAAAAGCGGTAACACCACTGCCGCGGATTGCGGCCGGGGCGGCTTCAGCTAAGTAAAGCGGGATAATAATGGTGATAACGCCAACTCCAACGCCCTCGATAAGACGGCCGATTAAGATCCCATCAAAACTATGCGAGCTTACCAAAATCAAGATCCCTAAAATAAAAAGGACGGCGGCTGTGGTAATCAGAGTGCGCCGACCGAGCCTATCCGCCAAAGGGCCTGACACCAAAGTCGCTAACGAGCCACCACCTAAAACCGCCGCTACCAAAATCGAAATCTGGCCTAAGGACAAAGCAATCCCATGCTTCATAAAGATCAAAGCGCCAGCGATAATGCCGATATCATAACCGTATAAAATGCCACCCAAAGCCGCAAACCCCATAATAAACAAAGCAAATACTTTGTGATTATTAGACATATTGATTTCCTCGTTACGAATATTAGAAAATATTATCCGCCAAGTTTTAGTAATTGCCAATATTTGGCATAAATTATGCGAGCGGCTCCGACACCGTTTTGAAACTGACCGCGTTTTAGGATGTTTGGATTGGGGTTAATGATTTTGTTTTGTTTGATTTTTTTAGGTAGAAATTTTATAGCAGCTAAATTTGGGGTCGAATAGCCTTGCTGTGCGCTGATTTCTGCCGCGATTTTAGGTTGCATGAGAAAGTTTAAAAATTTATATGCATTAGCAATGTGTGGTGCATTTTTTGCAATTGCCCAGCAATCAATCCAAATGGAAAAACCGTTTTTTGGATAAATAAACTTGAGATTATGGTTTTCTTGAGAGGCCAAAAATATATCGCCGCTCCAACCCATGCCGAGGGTTATATCTTCATCAATATAGATGTTTTGTTCAGCGTCAGAGTTAAACAGTCTTATATTTGGCATGAGTTCTTCTAGTCTTAAATAAGCTTGTTTTATGTGTACTGGGTCTTGATCGTTTATTGAATAACCAAGAGTAATTAGAGAAATTCCGAAGGTCTCACGCATATCATTTAACATTAATAGCTGATTTTTATATTTTGTTTGCCAAAGGTCGCTCCAGTTTTTTATGTTTTTTATTTGGTGATATTTTTTATTAACAACAATGCCTGTTGATCCCCATAGATATGGAATACTGAAATTATTGTCAGGATCAAAGGATTTATTTAAAAGCAAGGGGTTTAAATATTTAAAATTTGGGAGTTGATCCTTGTCTATAAAATGTAACATATCCTCTTTGCGCATACGTGCTACATAATAACTGGATGGTAAAATTAAATCATATCCTGCATTTGGCGCAGTTTTTAATTTTGCATACATGGTTTCATTGCTGTCAAAATTACTTACGTTAACGGTGATTCCAGTTGTTTGTTCAAATTGGTTGATTACTTTGTCTGGCACATAATCTGACCATATATATATGTTTAATGTTTTATTGTGAGCGCTTGCTGAAATGCTAATTAACAGCAGCAGAATTATTCTTTTCATGGTTTTGTTTTAGTAAATATTGTGCAATTAAAACGATAAACAAAGTTGCAACAAGCATAATAGTACATAGTGCGTTTACTTCTGGTTTTACCCCCATTCTAACCATAGAATATATTTTTAGTGGCAGAATTTCATAACCTGGTCCTGATACAAAATAGCTGATAATTACATCATCTAATGACAGTGTAAAACTGAGTAGCCAGCCAGCAATAATGGCGGGTAATAATAATGGAATGACAATTCTTTTGAAAATTACAAAATCATTAGCTCCTAGGTCTCTGGCTGCTACAAAAATATCTTTATCCAGCGTTACAACTCTACTATAAACAGTTATAGCTACAAATGGTAAACATAGGGTGATATGCGCTAATAACAGCGACCAAAAGCCAAGTGGGAAATGTAAAACGTTATAGAGGGTGAGCAGCGCTATAGCTAAAATAATATCTGGCGCAATTACTAGTATAAATAACAATCCATGTATTAATTTCTTTCCGTAAAATCTGTAGCGAAAAAGATTGATCGCGGCAATAGTTCCTAAGATTGCTGCCATGGTTGCGGCGATCGTGCTGATGGTGAGCGAGTGCAAAGTAACACTAAAAATTGCGTTATCATGAAAGAGAATTTGATACCATTTCGTGGAAAATCCGTGCCACAGCAGTGATTTTGGGCTGGTGTTAAATGAAAAAGTAACTACAATTGCAATTGGTAGATAGAGTAGTAAATAAACTAAGTTTAGATAGATAGCTTTATAGGTCTTCATATTTTTGACCCTTGTTGCGTCGATAGGCTATGGCAGATAGTCCCATTAACAATATGACAAAAACACTGATTGCTGCTCCCATTGGCCAGTTATTCGTAATTAAAAATTCATTTTCTATTAAGTTACCCAGCAACAAGTCTTTTGCACCACCAAGTAAAACTGGAATATAAAACATGGTCATTGCTGGTAGAAATACCAAAATGGAACCGGCAATAATGCCGGGGGTGCTAAGTGGCAAAATTATCTCTACAAAAATTCTAAATTTACCAGCCCCCAAGTCGCGAGCAGCATCGATTAAACTATTATCGAATTTTTCTAAATTAGCATAAATAGGCAGAATCATGAATGGGAGCAAAGTGTAACTAGTGCCAATTAATACAGCCGTATAGCTATATAATATATGAAGAGGATGATGAATAATTCCTAGCATTAATAATACGCTATTTAATATGCCTTTGGTTTTTAAAATAGCAATAATGGCGTATGTTCTAATTAACGAGCTGGTCCAAAATGGAATTATAATTAACAGTAGTAATAAAAATCGGTAGTGGCTTTTTATTCTGGCTACTATATACGCAAATGGATAGGCGATTATTAAACAAATTATAGTACAACTTGTAGCAAGCAATATGGACTGCAATAAAATACGCAAATATACGGTGTTGAAAAGTTGTGCATAATTGTTGATAGTAGCCGGGAGCCGGATAAAGTGCTCATTATCCGGGGTGAAGAAGCTGCTAATTAATACCAAAGCGATAGGTGTTAGAGCAAAAATTGCCAGCCACCCCCACACAGATAATATTGAAACTTTTCTAAAGTTTTGCATGGCAGTAAGTTCTAAACGTCATCGAAAAAATATTTTAATTTTTATCTTGCTGGATCCCGCGGTCAAGCCGCGGGATGACGTATTTGGGAGAGTTGTTGCCATGATTTATAATTAAAAAGGTAGTTCTAACTCGTTATCCAATGCTAACAACTGTTGCTTAAATTTATTCTTAATTTTGTCCAAACTCTCAGCTGAGTCACCTTCGAAACGGAAAATAATGCAAGGAGTTGTGTTCGAAGGACGCATTAAGCCAAAGCCATCTTTGAAATCAACGCGCAAACCGTCAATTGTATTAATATTTCCATCACTGAAAGATTTTTCGGCTTGGCTGATGAATTTTTCCATAAAGTCATATTTAAGATTATCATCCATGTGCATTTTAAGTTCTGGTGTATTAATGCTGTCTGGAATCTCATTGAAAACTTGGCTACTGCTTTTTTGTGTTTTAGAGAGAATTTGTAATAGTCTGACGCCGGAGTAAATACCATCATCAAAACCGTACCAATTTTCTTTAAAGAAAAAGTGGCCGCTTAGCTCTCCACCTATTGGGGCATCTAATTCCCAAACCTTAGCCTTAAGCAGGGCGTGTCCGGTGCGAATCATCTCAGGAATACCGCCTGCTTTTTTTATTTCGTTTGGCAGATGACGAGTACACTTAACATCAAATGGAATGGTTGAGCCTGGATGACGCGGTACGATGTCTCGTACGAATAACATCATTTGCCTATCCGGCCAAATTACTTCACCTTTATTGGTAACTACGCCAAGGCGATCGGCATCACCATCAAAAGCAAGTCCAACTTCAGCACCTTGTTCTTTCACTGCTCTTATAATGTCAGTTAGGTTCTTTTTATCTTGTGGGTCTGGATGGTGATTAGGGAATGTGCCATCTACATCACAAAATAACTCGGTGGTTTCGCACCCTAGTTTTTTAAAGAGTTTTGGTGCTATTTTACCGCCAACACCATTACCGCAATCAATGACGATTTTCATTGGTCTTGCCAGCTTAACTTTGTTAACCACATCATCTATATAGAGGTCAATAATGTCTACACATTCTTCCTTACCCTCGCCATGGTGCATATCATTGGTTTTAATTCGGTCATAGAGATTGGTGATGGCGTCTTCACAAAGCGTTGTACCGTCAAGAACAGTTTTAATACCATTAAAGTCTGGTGGATTATGGCTGCCAGTAATCATGACACCAGAGCACACGCCACTGAAAACTTTTCCAGTTGCAGCATAGTAAAGAACGGGCGTGCTTACTTCACCAATGTTTATCACGTCGCAACCGCTGTCTCTTAAGCCTTGTGAAAGGGCTGCTAGATAATCTGGACCAGATAAGCGCCCATCACGACCTATAGCGATTTTGTTTTGGCCGCGGTCTTGAGCATCACTTCCGATAGCAAGACCAATGGTATATACCACGTCAGGAGTTAAAGTTTCATCAACTACACCGCGGATATCATAGGTACGAAAAATTGAATGGTCTACGTTTCTGTTATAATTATATGCACTCATATTTTTTCCTCTTTTTAATTTTTGCCAGATGACCCAAAGCCACCAGCGCCTCTGTCACTAGCGGTGAAGTCATCAACTACAGTAAAATTTGCTCTTACTATTGGCACTACTACCAATTGAGCAATTCGGTCACCAGGCTCTACAGTAAATGCAGTTTCTGAACGATTCCAACAAGAGATCATTAGTGGTCCTTGGTAGTCAGAATCAAGTAAGCCAATTAGATTGCCTAAAACGATTCCATGCTTATGGCCTAATCCGGATCTTGGTAGAATTACAGCAGCTAGATGCTTATCTTCAATATGAAGAGCAATACCGCTAGAAATCAAAACCGTCTCTCCAGGGTTGATCACGGTTACTGATTCTACACAAGCCCTTAGATCTAAGCCGGCCGAACCAACTGTTGCGTATGCTGGGATGGGAAATTCCTTACCAATTCTAGGGTCTAATATTTTAAGCTGAATCTCTTTATGCATAAGTGGGCGCCATTATACAAGAGTTGGGATCATCAATCCAACGTTCTGCGATACATTTTAGCGCCTATTAAAATGACTATTAACATAAATATCAACATGGGCCACATTTCCGGCCAAATTTGCATAAGATCATTTCCTTTTAGCATAATGCCGCGCACTATTCTGACAAAATGAGTCAGCGGTAGACAGTTGCCCAGGTATTGGGCCCACGTAGGCATGCCTCGGAATGGAAACATGAAGCCAGAAAGCAAGATCGATGGTAAAAAGAAAAAGAATGTAAGTTGTACGGCTTGTAGTTGGTTTCTGGCAATACTGGAGAAGCTAATACCAATAGCCAAATTGGCGCTTATAAAAGGTAGTGTTGCTAATATAAGTAGAATAAGGCTCCCGAATAATGGCACATGAAATAAAATTAGCGCCGATATTATGATCAATCCGACCTGTATATAGCCAACAATAATATAAGGTAGGATCTTGCCAATCATAACCTCCAAAGACTTTGCCGGAGTAGCTAAAAGGCTCTCCATTGTTCCAAGCTCATGTTCACGTGTAATAGCAAGACCAGTTACCAAAATCATGGTCATAGTAAGAACCACCCCCAAAAGTCCTGGCACAATGTTGTATTCAGTCAAAGCTTCCGGATTGTATTTGGCATGAGCGACTACATCGATGGGTGGTGGTGTGGCGCGCAGATATCGTAAATTTCCAACCAATAGAGGGTTAAAAATCTGATCAATCAATATTGGAATGGCTTTTAATGCACTACCAGAGGCTACAGGATCGGTTGCATCGGCATCGACAGATAGTTGAGGCCTTTGTCCCCTTATCAAATCACGGGTAAAATTGCTTGGAATAGATATTATAAATTGCACATCTCCCTTTGCTAATAAATCATCAGCCTGTTCTTCGCTTTTTGCTTGATTTACAACTTTAAAGTAATCAGTATTTTTGATGCCGCTAATTAAGGCGCGAGTAAACGGCGTATGGTCAGAGCTAATCACAGCGGTCGGTAATTGCTTGGGGTTAGTATTAATTGCGTAACCAAATAGGATTAGCTGCATTAAGGGAATTGCCACCAAAATACCGAAAGTTAGCGGATCGCGTCGCATTTGGATAAATTCTTTGAGCATAATTGCCCATAATCTTAATAATGAAAACGACCATTTTTTCATATTATTTATTACCTTAATTTATACAAATCACCGAGCCAATCCAGCAAGGGCGGACACAGGGGTCCGCCCCTACATGTGCTTAACAAAGCACCTTGCTAATTACTTCACCGTACAAAAACTAATAAACACATCTTCCAAGCTCGAAGCGACCTTGGTAAACACCCAATCATCACTGTAAAATTGCTGTAGATTTTTCTCTAACAATTCAGTGTTTTTGCCGCTTACATGCAGTTTGTTGCCAAATTGCGTCACTTGATCAACGCCTTCAACGCTCGTTAATGTTTTAGCTAGCTCTACTAAGTCGCCTTGGCCGGCAACATGCCAGGTTGTGAGCTCAGCATTATTTACTATTTCCTCACTGCGACCTTTGGCCATGATTTTGCCGTCAAATATATAAGCCAATTTGGAGCAGCGTTCAGCTTCATCCATATAGTGAGTACTGACCAAAGTGGTAATGCCCTGGTGGGATAGCTTTTGAATTTCTGCCCAAAATTCACGTCTAGCCTTGGGGTCAACACCAGCGGTTGGTTCGTCCAACAATAATAACTTAGGGTCATGGATTAAAGCTGCTGATAATGCCAGTCTTTGCTTCCATCCTCCAGATAGCGTACCAGCTAATTGATTGCGACGATGTTGTAAACCTAACTGCTCAATACTTTTGGTAACTCTGTTTTTTCTGTCCTTTACCCCATATAGTCTTGCGACAAAATGTAAATTTTCTTCAATGCTCAAATCGTTATATAAACTGAAAAACTGTGTCATATAGCCGACTTGTTTCTTTATAGAATAGCTTTCCTTTAATACATTGAAGCCAAGGCAAGTGCCCTCGCCGCCATCAGGAGTTAATAGTCCGCAGAGCATGCGAATGGTAGTGGTTTTGCCGGCACCATTAGGCCCCAAGAATCCAAAAATCTCTCCCTTTTTAACTTCTAGGGATACCTGATTAACAGCAAGCTTTTTATCAAAACTTTTGGTTAGATTTTTGACATCAATAATGAGCTCATTATTATCCATTTAAGTAAACATCGATTGGTTGGCCGACATGCAATTTATCCGCAATGCTTTCGCTCACCTTAGCCTCAATTCGATAAACTAATTTAGCGCGAGAGCTACGGCTGTAAATAACAGGCGGAGTGTATTCGGCGGCTTTAGAGATGTAACTGATATTAGCAGCGAAGCTTTCATTACATCCATCACAATTGAATTGAATTGCTTGTCCAATTTTAATATGACCTAAAATTGTTTCGGGTACAAAGAAAATTAATTTAACTTGTTCAGGCGGTAAAATGGATAACACCGGTTGGCCAGCATTAACAAATTCCCCTACAGAGTAATAAGTATCAAAAACCTGTCCTGTAACTTCTGCGTGTTTTGTCTTTTGTTGCAGAGCCCACTTTAATTTTTCAACCTGTGATTTTGCAGCTGCGACCACAGCTTCTTGTGCTTTTATTTGATTGGTTCTTGCTCCCAATTTAGCTTCAGCAAACCTTGATTTTAATTCTTGTATTTTTTGTTCTCCTGCATCGCAGGCGGAGCTGATTTGATCGACGCTTGCTTTATCAATCGCATTTGTTGCCAATAATTTTTGATAGCGTTGCAGAGTTTTTTGATCAAAATCCAACTGAGCTTTTGCTTGATCAATTTGTGCTTTAATGGCATCAAGGTTCTCTTGGCGTGCGCCTTTGCTAATATCGTTCAATGTTTCCTTTGCTTGTTTTAGCTTAGCTTGTGCTTCCCTTAATTGATCGCGCTCTGGCTGTGGGTCTAATTTAAACAATAAGTCTCCAACTTTAACAGCCGTTCCACGTGTAACCGGTATGTTTAACAATCTGCCTGATTGAGGGGATGAAACGTAGACATAAATTCCTTCAATATAACCTTGAAAAACCTTATGATTTTGATTATTACAGGCGCTTAGTGAAATAAGCGCAGCGCTTACAGCGATCCATGTATAGATTGTTCGACGACAAAACAACTGTTCTCTCCGAATTAGCAATTGTTCTATCTTAACACAGTGTTTCTTTCCGGCAAATAAACGTCATATATCGGTTGAGCTGGCACTTAATCAATTACTGCCAAATTCTGACCGGGTGACCTCCATCCATCGCACCTACATCATAAAAAAACCGAGCCTAAACTTTATTAAAAGTTCAAGCTCGGCATTCTTTTTTTGTTTTTAATTAGCAAGCGCTATTATTGTTTTTAAAGGTCCATGCTAGGTGTTGTATCCGTAGCAATAATACTGATTTCAGCTAGATCGCTTTTAACTTGCTCTCTATTTTCTTTAGCAAAAAATTGTAAAAATTTTTCTATCTGAGAGTCATCGAGTGTAGTGTTGTCTGCAGTCCTCAGGCATCCCGTCGCGGGGCCATCCTCATGCGACCATTTTACATATTGCCAAATTGAAAAAAGAGAGTCTCTGCTCCAATATTGGCCGAACCCCCCACCCATATCAGAGATGGTTTGAAAGGTTTTGATAAGCTCAGCAAAATTTCCAACAATATCATTTGCCGCTTCGCTACTTTCATTCAATGCACGATCAAGCAACTTTGTCGCTTTTTCGGTATATTCAGCTGCAATTCTAGACATACCTATGCTGAACATCCTTCCTCCACCAGAAGAATAACCAACTTGTTCTGGGCGCGTTGTTGGGCTATCTGGCCATTTAAAAGCTCTACGATCAGTTCCCATGGATCTATTCCCCCCTGTTTTTAATTTAAATAAAATTCAAACTATATCAACTATATCTTGCTGGAATATTAAGGAAATATTAAATGCCTTAGAGAATTTTCGTACCGCGCAAAGTTGTAATTTATTAGTCTCTGGTGAAATCTACTTGTAAATAATGTAATATGTGATTTTCTTGCAACAAGAGAATCACCATTATGATTACTGTTATAAATATTGTACTTTGTGTAATTATTCTTCTGCTTGGAGTAGTTATTTTCAGCAAAAAACAGTCTAAACTTGGGCTTTTAGTTGGAATTTCTTTTGGGTTATTTGGCATTTCTCACGTCATGACGATCTTTAGCTTTGGCGATTTTTATGAATCACTAATAGTATTTGTTAGAATCATGGCATATGTTTTAGTTATTGCTGCCATGTGGTGATCTCTAGAAAGTCTCGATAAATTAACGGTATTGTGTGGCAGAATATTTGCCGTATATTTATCACTATGACATCAATTACATACGATCAAGTAAAGGCTAAAATTATTGAGGTGCGTGAACAAGACGTTATTTTGGATAGTGATGTTGCCGAACTTTATAGCGTTGAGGTTCGAGTAATTAATCAAGCGATAAAAAGAAATCCAGCAAAGTTTCCAGATAAATTTCTTATAAATCTGACTAGTGAAGAGTGGTATGTTTTGAAGTCACAATTTGTGATTTCAAAAAATGGAGAAAAGCGGGGCGGGAAGGTTAAACTACCCACAGCATTTACAGAGCGAGGCCTATACATGTTGGCTACCATACTAAAAAGTCCTCAAGCTGTTGATACAACAATTGCTATTATTAATACCTTTGCTCAAATTAAAGAGTTGACGCGCACGGTCTATCAATTTGCAAAAGCCAAGCGTGATCACGATAAAGTTAAAATATTTGAAAATAGCACATCACTTATAGCTGACTTGTTAGATAATGAATTAATGGTAAGTCAGCTTGAGACTAGCCTTAAAATCAAGCTGCCATTTTTGGAAATAAGTAGAAAGATAACAAAAGTCAAAAAAGATAATTAACGGTATTGTATGGCAGAATATTTACTGCACAATTGATAACCATGTTACTGAATGATCTTTTAATAGACGATAAACCTCGAGAAAAGCTTTTAAAAAACGGGGCAAAGCATCTATCAAACGCGGAACTTTTGGCTCTTTTACTGCGTACTGGGGTTAGAGGTAAAAGTTCGCTTGATTTGGCGCGAGAACTTTTGAAAAAATTCGGTGGATTGTCTGGTTTGTTGGTTATAGACAAGAAAAAATTGTGTTCGATTTCTGGTATTGGGGACGCTAAATTTTGCCAAATTCAAGCGGCAGCCGAATTAATGCGACGCGAGCTTTTTAAAGAGCTAAGTGAAAAGCCAATTTTAGACAGCAGTGCAAAGGCGAAAAAATTTTTAGCTTTAAATTTAAATTGCTACGAAAAGGAAGTTTTTGCAGCGCTTTTTTTAGATAACCAACATCGTTTAATTGCTTACGAAGAACTTTTTTTTGGTACCATTAATTGCGCGAATGTGTATCCGCGTGAGATAGTGAAAAAAGCGCTCGAATATAATGCGGCAGCTTTAATTGTGGCGCACAACCATCCATCTGGTAATGATATGCAGAGCACAGCAGACTTGGCGGTAACAAACGCCCTAAAGCGATCCTTGGAGTTGGTTGACATAAGGTTGCTCGATCATATTATTATTGCCAATAATAGTACGTAAGATTTTTGCTATGAATATTGGTTTGGCTATATTATGATGTATGCCAAGCATTGTTGAGGTTAGTTATGAGAGATTTTTTCAGAGTATTAAAAACTAAAGCACGTCCAGCCAGAATAAACGACCAAGCAGAGGTTGATAGCATATATAAATATTGGCGAATTCGGATTATGTATAGTATGTATTTTGGGTATGCTACGTTTTATCTAACGCGCAAAAGCTTTACCTTCATAATTCCCGACATGATTAAGGACTTGCACTTCTCTAAAGCTGAAATTGGTATTTTAGGTACGGTGTTTTACTTGATGTACGGATGCAGTAAGTTTATTAGCGGTATGTTAGCAGATAAATCGAATCCGCGTTATTTTATGGCATTTGGTTTAATAGTGACTGGCGTTGTAAACATCTTGTTTGGTATGGCTTCCTCTATTCCTCTTTTCATAGTGTTGTGGCTAATTAACGGGTTCTTCCAGGGCTGGGGTTGGCCGCCGTGCGCAAGATTGTTAACACATTGGTATTCGCAACGTGAACGTGGGGTTTGGTGGGGGATTTGGAATACTTCACACAATCTAGGCGGAGCAGCTATACCTATTATTGCCGCTGTTTGTGCAACCTATTGGGGTTGGCGCTCAGCTATGTTTGTGCCCGGAGTAATAGCCATTTTTATGGGAATCTTTTTAATGAATAGGTTGAGTGACGTGCCTGAATCGAAAGGGTTGCCACCAATTGAAGAATATAAAAACGATTATCCGGGTAAATCACACAAGTTACAGACGGAGATTTCTACTAAAGAAGTATTGGTAAAATATGTACTAAAAAATAAGTATATTTGGATTTTGGCGATGTCCTACGTTTTGGTTTATGTTGTCAGGACGGCCATTAATGATTGGGGGGCGCTTTACTTAACAGAAAATGGCAAATCTTTGATATCGGCAGATGGTACATTATCTTTCTTTGAAATAGGAGGGTTTGTTGGAAGCTTGGTGGCCGGGTGGATGTCAGATAAGATTTTCTCCGGAAAGCGTGGACCTGTTAATGTGATTTTTAGTATTGGGATAGTATTTGCTTTGGCAGCTTTTTGGCTAGCCCCGCGGGCTGGATTTGTAGTACATGCTGCGTGTTTGTTTGCTATCGGGTTTTTAGTGTTTGGTCCGCAAATGTTAATTGGTATGGCCGCGGCAGAGCTTTCCCATCGTGAAGCGGCTGGTACGGCGACTGGTTTTGTTGGGTTATTTGGATATATCGGTGCTGCATTATCAGGACTTCCCGTGGGCATTGTTTTGCAGGATTATGGGTGGAATGGGTTTTTTATTGCTATTGGACTTTGTGCTCTTTTGACCATAGTGTTATTATCAACCATCTGGTCAGCTAAAACTAATCCGGTTGTTTATGAAAAATAATTATCAAGTCATTATAATTGCGATTCTGTTTGGGATATTGTTAGTTTCAGTATTGCCAATGTTGTTTATTGGGTTGGCAGTTATTGCGCTAGTTGGCTTAATTGGGTCTTTACGTTATCGATATTATTGTAAAAAGTGTACGCCTGCAGCCTCTGAAAAAATTAAAGGTGAGGTTATAGAGGGCGAATTTAAGCGTGAAAAGTAGGGGCGGACCCCTGCAAGTTATTATTGATAATTCAAAATTCCTCTTGAAAAAAAGATAACAGTCTCCATATACCGTTCATTAGGGTTGCAATCCTAAGAATTGAGGATCCAGCGAACGCTGGGATTTTGAAATGTATCATACTAAATCAGAGGAGATGCTGAAGATGAATATCCGTCCATTACACGATCGTGTAGTAATCAAACGCATGGAAGAAGAACGTAAATCAGCAGGAGGAATCGTAATTCCTGATACAGCAACTGAAAAACCAGTTCGTGGTGAAGTTGTTGCTGTTGGTTCAGGTAAGGTTTTAGATAACGGTAATGCTTGCCCAATGACTTTAAAAGTTGGTGATAAAGTTGTTTTTGGTAAGTACGGCGGTAGCGAAGTCAAAATTGATGGCGAAGATTATTTGATCATGCGCGAAGACGACGTTATGGCAATTGTTGAATAAGAGGAGAAAATTAAATGTCTGCAAAAGAATTAATGTATTCAGATGACGCACGCCACAAAATACAGGCCGGCGTTGATCAACTAGCCAATGCGGTTAAGGTAACTTTAGGTCCTAAGGGCAGAAATGTTGTTTTAGAGAAGTCTTTTGGCGCTCCAACCATTACTAAAGATGGTGTTTCTGTTGCCAAAGAAATAGAGCTCAGCGATAAGTTTGAAAATATGGGCGCTCAGATGGTTAAAGAGGTTGCTTCTAAAACTTCTGACGTGGCAGGGGATGGTACTACCACTGCTACAGTGTTGGCTCAGTCCTTTGTGCAAGAAGGTAGAAAATCTGTAACAGCTGGTATGAATCCAATGGATCTAAAGCGTGGTATCGATTTGGCTGTAGAAAAGGCTGTTGATCATTTGATTGGCAATATCTCTAAGGATTGCGGTGGTAGCAAAGATATTGCTCAGGTTGGTACCATTTCTGCTAACAATGATTCTGAAATTGGTAAAATTATTGCCGACGCCATGGAAAAAGTTGGTAAAGAAGGGGTTATTACCGTTGAAGAGGGGTCTGGTCTTAAGAATGAGCTCGATGTGGTTGAAGGCATGCAATTTGATCGCGGCTATCTTTCACCGTATTTCATCAATAACCAGCAAAATATGTCAGTTGAATTGGAAAATCCGTATATATTGCTAGTTGATAAGAAAATTTCTAATATTCGTGACTTATTAGGTGTTTTAGAAAATGTTGCCAAAGCTAGTCGTTCTCTATTGATTATTGCCGAAGACGTTGAAGGTGAAGCGCTTGCAACTTTGGTGGTTAACAATATGCGTGGCATTATTAAAGTGGCTGCTGTGAAGGCTCCAGGTTTTGGTGATCGCAGAAAAGCTATGTTGCAAGACATTGCTATTTTAACTGGTGCCAAGGTTATTTCTGAAGAGGTTGGTTTAAACTTAGAAGGTGCAACTTTGGAAGATTTGGGTAGTGCGAAACGTGTAACTATCACTAAAGACGATACAACAATTATTGATGGCGCAGGGGAGACCGGCGACATTAAATCTCGTATTGAGCAGATTCGTCAGGAAATTGAATTAAGTAGTTCTGATTATGATAAAGAAAAATTGCAAGAGCGTCTGGCTAAATTAGCAGGTGGTGTTGCGGTTATCAAAGTTGGTGCTGCGACTGAAATTGAAATGAAAGAGAAGAAAGCTCGTGTTGAAGATGCTTTACATGCAACCCGCGCTGCTGTTGAAGAGGGTGTTGTACCTGGTGGTGGTGTTGCCTTAATCCGTTGTTTGGAAGCAATCAAAGATCTAAAGGCTGCTAACCATGATCAAGACATGGGTGTTGCTATTGTAAGACGCGCTATGGAAGCTCCATTGCGTCAGATAGTTAAGAACGCTGGTGAAGAACCATCAATTATTTTGAATGAAGTTCTTAATAACAAAGGCAACTTTGGTTATAACGCTGCGACCGGCCAGTTCGGTGATATGATTGAAATGGGTATTTTGGATCCAACCAAAGTAACTCGTAGTGCTTTGCAGCATGCTGCATCTATCGCTGGCCTCATGATTACTACTGAGTGCATGATTGCAGAACTTCCTAAGGATGAAGAATCTGGTTCTCCAATGGGAGGAGGCATGGGTGGAATGGGCGGAATGGGAGGTATGGGCGGCATGATGTAAGCCGTTTAGACTCTCAGATCCAGTATTTAAAAAGCGGTTAATTTTAGCCGCTTTTTTTTTGTCCAGATATCTAATAAAATTGCTAATTCAGGAGGCTTTTATGAATATCGATATGCTTGCTAAGGAAAAAAATTACGAGAGTCCAAAAGTAAAAATTGGGTTTTTGCAGAAAATGTTTCCAACTTTTACTTTTTATTTTTTCTATTTTTCACGGGTAGTTTACGATTGTGTGACATCGGCTAAGCGCGGCACTTATGATAACAGACGCTGGGCTGAAACTAGTTATGATGTAATGGCTGGTTTAGAAAAGGTTGGAGTAAGACTGCAAATTGAAAACCTAAGCGTACTTGATAAATTAGATGGACCAGTGGTATTTATTGGTAATCACATGAGTATGTTAGAAACCATGGTTCTACCATGTTTGATTGAACCTCGGGCTGACACCACTTTTGTGGTTAAACAAGCATTAATTGATTATCCAGCATTTAAACATGTAATGCGCAGTCGTGATCCAATTGTAGTGGGACGTACCAATCCACGTGATGATTTGAAAGCGGTATTAGAAGATGGGGTTAAAATATTAGGTGGCGGCAGATCTATTATTGTATTTCCGCAAACCACGCGGACCAATACTTTTGATTCAGAACATTTTAATTCCATTGGCGTTAAATTAGCGAAAAAAGCTGGTGTAAAAGTGGTGCCAATTGCGCTCAAAACTGATGCTTGGCAAAATGGTTCTTTGCTGAAAGATTTTGGAAAAATAATTCCTAAAAAAATGGTGCATATTAAATTTGGTGATCCGTTAACCATAGAAGGAAATGGTAAAAATGAGCATCAAGCAACAATGGATTTTATTCAAGAAAATTTAAGTGCTTGGCATGCATGAGTTTTCTATCATTGAAGGTTTATTTGAGTCTTTGTTGAATGCTGCAAAAGAAAACCGGCTTATAAAAGTCAATAAAATAACAATTCAAATTGGCGAATTACGTCAAGTTGTGCCGGAGTTTTTGGAGTTCGCATTTAAAAAAATAGCAGAAAACACCGTATTTTCTGGTGCTGAATTAATTATAGAAAAAATCACAGTACAAATTTATTGTAAAACATGTGATAAAAAGTTTATTGTAAAAGATAATATTTATGCGTGTCCAAAGTGTAATTCAGTTGCTATTGATATTTTAACCGGTAAAGAGATTATATTGAAAACGATTGAAGGAGAAAAATAGTGGAAATTAAAATTATGCAGAGTTTGTTGCAAGCTAATGCAGAAAAAGCTGCAGAAATAAAAGATATTTTAAAAACAAAAAAAGTATTAATGGTTAACTTGATTAGTTCTCCTGGCGCTGGCAAAACCAGTTTGCTGGAAAAAACCCTGCCGAAATTAGTCGATAAATATAATGTTGCGGTTATCGAGGGAGATGTTGAAACCGATCTAGATGGTAAGAGGTTGGATGGGTATGGTGTGCCAATAAGCTTAATTAATACTAATGGTGCTTGTCATTTGGAATCAATTTCTATTGAAAAAGCTTTATCAGTATTTGATTTAGATAAATTAGATTTAATTATTATTGAGAATGTTGGTAATTTGGTTTGCCCAGCTGAATTCGATATTGGAGAAGATTATAAAGTTGCTGTTGTAAGCACTCCAGAAGGCGCGGATAAACCAGCTAAATACCCATTATTATTTCAAGAAGCGAGTTTGTTAATTAATAATAAAATTGATTTATTGCCATATATTAATTTTGATAAAGAATTTTTTACAAATGAAGTTAAAAAATTAAATGGTAATTTACCAATTATTCCTACATCTTGTAAAAATGATATCGGTATAGATGAATGGGTTTCCTGGTTAGAACAAAAAATAAAAATGAAAAAAACAGATTAATTTAAAAAATGACCCCGACTTTGATTTTTTAGTTTCAAAGCCAAATGGACATAAACCACAATACTTTAATTTGCATTAATTTAATTGCAATTCATTTACATATTTTTCGCGGCGATCATCTGATAGGTGTTCGTATCCTTGACTCTCAAAAAAGGTATCCATCCTATTGAGACGTCTATGAACTGCTTTTAATCGCGTATTTTCTATTGTTGGCAACAATGGTTCTTTAGCACTTGATAGCCTCGTCTCTATGGAGATTATAAGGCGTGATTCTTTTTGTGCTTTAGCAGTATAATACAAAATATTTTCCTTGTTACTGCTAAAGAGGCGCCTCAGTGCTCTACCAATTTTTTTACCTAAAAGAGTCGAGATGCCAGCGCAAAGAACAGCTGTAATACCGATTATTAATGCAGCAGGCCAGGTTAATGCGGCAGTACCTAAAACTGCTGCGGCGAGGGCTACGCCTAACAAAATTCCGCCATAAACACCACCACCGATACATGCTAGGGAAAACATGCTTCTAAGAACTTTTCGACCATTGAATATATTACGTAACGACTTCAATGCTTTTTTGCAAGCAAGGATTATTGAGATTGGCACTGAAACAATCAAAAAGCCGATACCAAGAATTATCGCTCCTTCACCAGTTAATGAGCTCGACGAAAAACCAAGCCGAAACCAAGGTTTATCAAAAACAGTTTCTTCATCGCTGGTTGCTGTTGCTAAAAGCTCTTTTCGTTTGGCTCGAAGTCCTTTTCTTGTGATTCTTAATTGTTGTAATAATCTTTTTGCATTTGTAGCGGTATCTGATGTGCTCATTTTCGTTCCTCTCTATGTGTTGGCTTTCCACGAGGTGATTATAGCTGATAATTATTAAGAAAAAATTAAATTCCAAGGACTTTGAGTAAATACACAGGGCCGCGTGGATTCAATAAGGAGTTGCACCACCATGTCTTAAGGAATTATGCTTAAGACAACTTCTTGAATCAAAAGAAAAAAGGTGGTGCATGGGTAAGAATATCAAAAAATACGGCTTGTCGCTATTAGAAAGAGAGCGAATAGCTACCTATAGGGTTATGGGTAAAAGTTGCCGACAAATTGGTGATTTGCTAGGCCGACATCATACAACCATATCTCGAGAGCTAAAAAGAAACAATAAGCCACACCCGATGATGACTGGCTATATTTCTTATTTAGCACATCAACAAGCAAAGGCTAGAAAGCGTAACGCCGGTGCTCGAAAGCGGCTTAAATCTAGTTTTATACGTACTTTTGTGCAAAACAAATTGTTGCTTGAGTGGACGCCAGAATTAATAGCTGGCAGATTATCCATAGAATATCCTGGTTATAAGATTAGTCATGAAGCTATTTATCAGTATATTTACAGTGACTTTAGAGAAGGCATTAAATATTTAGCCAGAAAAAGGCCCAAGCGTTATTCTAGGCATTATTCTCGTAAAAGACGAGTATCATCGATACCAGCAAGAACCAGTATAACAGATAGACCTGCTGTAATTAACGCCAGAAAAACTATAGGTCATTGGGAATCTGATTCAATAGAATCTAGACAATCAAAAGACATACTAAATGTTAAATTAGAGCGTAAAAGTCGCTTTGTCTTGGTTGATAAAGTCTCATCAAAATGCTCAGATGACACCCATCAAGTTATCATACGCAGATTAAAGCGTTTGCCTGATAAATTCAGAAAAAGCATAACTTACGACAATGGCTCAGAAAATTATAGCCATAACAAAACCAATTAGATATTAGGAGCCAAATCCTATTTTTGCACCCCTTATCATAGTTGGGAAAAAGGCAGTGTTGAAAATATTAACGGACTAATTCGTAGATTTATTCCGAAAAAAACAGACAGGACTTACGCGAAAAACATTTTAGTTTCCTTATTTTTTAATTGATCTATCATATAATTTCTCATTAAATTTTGTTTTAGTTG
>JAFGXA010000046.1 GCA_016936855.1 Gammaproteobacteria bacterium
ATCTATTCGTCCCATATATCATTTCCTCCTCTAGTTCTTTAGTTTACTAAATTTGGAACCGAATTAATGAACTTTTACAATCCCGGCTTAGGCCGAGATTCAGAGTGCTTAGGCAATCCCATTATGTTTTAAGAGTGCATCGATTTTTGGTTTGCGGCCGCGGAAGCGTTTGAACAAAATCGCAGGATCAATTGAGCCGCCAGGTTCTAAAAAGTTATGCATAAATGATTGGGCAGTTTTTTTGTCGAAAATCCCATTCTCTTCAAAGGCAGCAAAGGCGTCGGTAGATAATACTTCTGCCCATTTATAGCTATAATAACCTGCCGCATAACCCCCTGCGAAAATATGTAAGAAACTGTTGGGAAAGCGATTGAATTTTGGGGTTGAGATAACTGATACTTTGTTTCTAATTGTCTCTAGCACATTTTTTATTTGATCGGTTTTCTTAGGATTAAATTGCATATGCAACTTAAAATCAAATAACGAAAATTCGAGTTGTCTTAACATTTGCAGCGATGATTGAAAGTTTTTAGCTTTAAGCATCCTGTTAAATAACTTGGTTGGGAGTTTCTTTTGAGTTTTTGTGTGGCGAGATATGGTATTTATAACCTGTTTTTCCCAACACCAGTTTTCCATGAATTGACTTGGCAATTCTACAGCATCCCATGGAATACCATTAATGCCTGATATATCCTCGTAATCAATATTGGTAAGCATGTGTTGTAGCGAATGACCAAATTCATGAAATAAAGTTTCAACATCACCATGTAATAAAGTTGTTGGTTTTCTGCCAGTAGGAGCTGTGAAGTTGCAAACAATAAAGGCAATTGGTAGTTTAATTGTTCCGTTTAAATGTTTATGACGACTCTGGAAGTCATTCATCCAAGCGCCGTTGCGTTTGCCAGGGCGAGCATAAAGGTCCATGAATAATGTACTGCGTAATTTTTTGTTTTTATCATAAACTTCAAAAACCTTTACATCTTTATGCCAGATATTATTGGTTTTAATCTCTCTAATTGTTATATCAAAAAGTTTTTTGACTAGTTTAAACATGCCATCTAATGCCTGGTCTAACGGGAAATATTCCTGTAGTTCCTGTTCCGATACAGCATACTTTTCTTGTTTCAGTGTTTCGCTGTAATAAGCTAAGTCCCACGCTTCTAATTTGAATGGTGCGAAACTCTGCAGAGTTTCCAGCTCTTTTTTGCCGTAAGGTTTCGCAGCTTTAACCAATTTATTTAGAAAGTTTATTACTTCTTTGCCGTTATGTGCCATTTTGGTTGCAAGTGATAATTCAGCAAAATTGTCAAAGCCGATTAATTTCGCGAGCTTCAGTCTTTTTTCTAAAATAGCCTGCATAATTTGACTATTATCCCAAGTGCCAGCATTTGGCCCTACTTCTGATGCACGTGTGGCATACGCGTAATAAAATTCTTTGCGTAGTTTTCGTGAGTCAGCGTAGGTCATAACAGCGATATATGTTGGTTGCGCGAGCGTTAAAATCCAACCTGTCATCTTGCGATTTTGCGCTTCAATTTTAGATTGTTTTATTATGTGTTTTGGTAATCCTTTTAGCTCTTTTCTATTGGTAACTAATTTATGCCATCCGTAAGTTGCATCTAACACATTGTGCGAAAATTTGTTGGTTAATAAAGATAATTCTTGCTGCAGCTCAGCGTATTCTGCTCTTTTTTTCGGGGTTAAAGTGACGCCAGATAGTTTAAAGTCGCGCAGCATATTGTCGATAATTTTCTTTTGCGCCACATCATATTTTTTATATTCTGTGCTATCTCTTAGTTTTTGGGTTAGTTTGTATAGTTTGGTATTGTGACCGAGGGCCGTATAGTAGGCAGAAATTTTTGGCAAACACTTATCATGAGCTTTACGTAACTTTTCATTGTCCATCACGGATGATAGATGATCGATTATTCCCCAGGCTTTGCTTAGCGGTTCATGGATTTCGCTTAGCGGCTCCATCAAACTGTTCCAGCTAACATTGCGTTGTTTGAGTAAGGATTCTAGCTCTTTTTGGCAATTTGCTAGCAGTTTATTAATGGCTGGAGTGATATGGTTTGGTTTGATAGCGTTAAACTGAGGAAGTTCTTTCTTGGTTAATAGTGGATTTGACATGTTTTGTTCCTTATAATTCCTTAATTACACGGCATAATAGTAAAATAAAGGGAAAGACACAATGCGCATTAAATTTGGTTTGGTGTTATTAATAACGGTATTTGCTTGTTCAGCCTTAGCGCAAGATAAGGTTTTATATAACGTTGAAGCTAAGCAGGATACTGGGCAGCCAGAAATTGTGAAGGCTATTCAGAAAGCTTCACAAAAGACTGCTTATAGCGAAAGATTAAAAACTGAAAAAAAAGCTTACAGTAATCCATTTGCTATAACTTTATACAAACCAAATTACATCTTACCTTTTTATTTCACCTCTAGGCCTTATCAGTCAGTTTACGGTAATACTATTCCTGATAAGCAGCATCTTAAAAAGAGCGAATTCAAAGCACAAATCAGTTTTAAGGTGCCGATTTGGCGTCATATTTTGCAGCAAAAACTGGCTTTGTATGCCGCTTATTCACAAGTGTTTTATTGGCAGCTTTATACTGAATCTCCTTATTTTAGAGAAACCAATTATGAACCAGAGCTTTTCTTTAGTTATGATATAAGGCCTTGGAATAGTTGGAACTTTGGTATTGTGCATCAATCAAACGGTCGTGGTGGTTCTATGGAGCGCAGTTGGAACCGTGTTTATGCAGATGCTATTTTTTCACTGGGTGATTTTACTTTGAGCTTCAAGCCGTGGGTTTTAATTTTTAAGCATAATTCTAGCACTATTCATAATCCTGATATCACCAAATATCTAGGACATGGTCGGATGTTGTTTGTTTTTACCCATAAAAAATTCAGTATTTATCTAATGGCGCGGAACAATCTAGAGAGTCATTTTAAGCGCGGTGCGATAGAGCTTGGTGTTAATTTCCCGATTTATGGTAGGTTCTATGGGTTTGTGCAAGGCTTTAGTGGTTATGGCCAAAGTTTGATCGAATATGACCATTATACTAACGCAGTAGGTGTTGGTATTGCCTTCAACGGCTGGACCTAAAATTTATTTTGAAATTTAATATTGCCTTAATAAACAGGATCTACACTTAGAATCACAAGGGTTGACGGACCCGCCTAACCGGCCTGCTTTATTGTATATATAGCTTGTTTTTGTGAAATGAGATACGGTTGGAAGGCGGCAGTCCGCGCTATTATTGGTTTAAATATTCGATTATTCCTATCGCACGAATGTTTTCACTCAGGGGGAAGTTTTTTTCACCTGGATGGATTACATATAAATTATCTAGTTCTAATTGTTCATAAGTTTGATGCATGGATTTGGTCAATTTTGGTTGGTCGCTAAATTTGAATTCAAAGCCTAGTTTTTTGAGTTTTTGTATTGATTTATTTCGCTGCATATCGCAACTGTATCATGAAATTTCTGCGCTAGCCGCTGAATTTTCATGAAAAATTCATCAAGAATTTAATATTTTCTTAATCAGTAGTGTGTACACTGCTTGCAACTGGAGGTTTTATGATGTTTTATTTACAAGGTGTGTACTATGACAAGAGCTAAAGATGAAAAGCTTTATTATATAGATCAAGGCGTTGAAATTCTTAGAGAAATTTTTGGTGTAGATGATATAGAAGATATAGCGTCGATAAGTGTTGATACAGGTAATGAGTTGTTTGATAGCTTAAAAAGTGTGGTTGCTGCTGAACTAATTGAAATGGGCGCTTTAGAGGGAAGAATTTTTGATTTTATTGCTCGAGCTGGTCGTGGTTATAAAAAAAATCATTTAGCAAAGCTATATAGCGAAATTAAAAGATTAGGGAAAAGTGGTTTGCGAGAGGGCAGTTGTCCTTTATGGGATTTGATGGAGCGCGTTGCTAATGAACTAAAATTGTCTATTGAGGACTCTTCTAGTTATGGTGATATTAGTTTTGAATTAAGGGTAAAAGTTTCGGGTGACTCGTCTCACAGAACCTCAATTTCGCAAACCAAAAAATCAAAGCTTGCTTCAGCAGGTAAAGTTGAAGAGATTGGTTGTAGATCAGAAGATTCAGTCGAAAAGCCAGCTCTGCGGAATGAAAAGAAAGCAGACAGAAGAAAAGGTCAGCGTAAAGGCAGAAGGAAGCCTGGTGGCTGTCGTAATCCTGTTAGTAGAAGACGATCGGCGTCAAATGTGCCTAGTGTTGATTATAATACTACTAGTGATACAGTAACTCCTTCGAAAAAGATAAAAGACTCTGTTGTCAGCAGCTTTTTGTTGGCGATCAAAGCTGGAAATTTTAAGAAGGTTAAAGGCTTTTTAACCAAATATGATGTAGCTAGATTAGTTGAACAAGCCTCCTATATTGAGATACATAATGCGTTACAAAAACTTAAAGATCCAATGCACTCAAAAATGGGAGATTTATTACAGGACTTACGCGAAAAACATTTTAGTTTCCTTATTTTTTAATTGATCTATCATATAATTTCTCATTAAATTTTGTTTTAGTTG
>JAFGXA010000047.1 GCA_016936855.1 Gammaproteobacteria bacterium
AAAAAACCCTGTCAAGAACTTTATGCGGAAAAATGAAAATTATCTGAAAATAACTTCAGAAAAATGTTTTTCGCGTAAGTCCTGTAATATTAAATAGGATTTTTGACACGCGCCAAATTTAGTGGGCAGATTCAATTCGAGGGGCTTTTCACTTACCGTGCTAAGCCCACCCATATTTCCAGTAATAATCTTTACCGGATTACCTGATTTTCTTTGCCTTTGCCGAAGCATTGCGTTCTTTGAGTTCAATATCTATGTATCTATCGGTAATGGCGCTGGAACTATGTCCGGCATCATCTCTTACATGTTCTCTTGGCCGATGTTTAACATCATCTGAAATGCCTGTATGCCTTAACCAGTGGACTGTTGCTGTCATTAAAAAATCAGCATCATCGTCTTCTTCTTCTGCCATTTCACTAAAACCAGGTTGGCTTGCTGCAATAGCATCCGACGACATATCCCAATTGCCTGCAAAATTAGCCGCTACTACTGGATTTGTAGATGTACTGCCAAAAGTATCATCTCTCGCATAACCAGATGCATATTGCCCAACGATGTTTTCTGTTAAATCTGGATCATGAAAAGTATGAAGACCTCAATATACGTGATCATCCTCTGGAGGCAAATCTCTTAGGGCTGTATTTGCTCTAACAGCCTTATCTAGAATGTTGCCAACGTCTGCTGTGCTTTGTGGAATGCTAGTGCCACGCAACAATTTATTTATTTTGCTATAAGATGGACCTGTATAGTCTGTTATCGCTCCTGCATATCAACTGAGATCTCATGTCCCTCGGAACAAGGATAGTCGATTATAAACTATCCCCTTTTCTTCATGGCTCATGATTCTCGAGTGGTAGCAGCTTTATTTGCTTCTATTTCAATCGATTGTTTGTGGATGTATATGGTCAATTTATTTTGTCCGTGGTTGTGTATGGTTACCGAGCCCTTTTCTACGGTTACAGTCAGTTTATGACCACGAAATACCAGGTTAAATTTATATGAATCCCAGTTTGGCAAGATGATAGGGTTTAAATGTAACTGTTCATCTATTATTTCCATCCCCGCAAAACCGTGAATAATGGTCAACCAAGACCCTGCCATGCTTGTGATATGACAACCTTCAGCAACTTCTGCATTATAATCATCAAGATCTAATCTTGTAGTGCGCATATACATCTCATAGGCTTTATCTAAATAGCCAATGCGAGATGCTAGTATGGCGTGGATGCAAGGCGACAATGATGATTCATGCACAGTTCTTGGTTCATAGAAATCAAAATTCTTTTTAATTGTGTCAAGGTCATATTGTTCACGGAAAAAATATAATCCTTGCAAAACGTCGGCTTGCTTAATAAAGCAAGAGCGGAGGATTCTATCCCATGACCAGGTTTGGTTTAGGGGGCGAATAGCTGGGTCTAAATCATTAGCAAATAGTTGCTCCTTATCCATGTAACCATCTTGCTGTAAAAAGACGCCACTATTTGCTTCAATTGGGTAATGCATATTATCTATGATTTTTTGCCAAGCTACAGTTTCTTGTGTTTCTCGGAAATTAATTTTGTTAACTAGTTTTTCGTAAGCTGCGCTATCAAGTTTTTTGACATCATTAATAGCTGTCATAGCATATTGCATCGACCAGCAAGCTAACATGTTGGTATACCAATTATTGTTTACATTATTTTCATATTCATTTGGTCCTGTAACACCTAAGATTACATACTTGTTTTTTTCTTGAGAAAAAGTTGCTCTTTGGCTCCAAAATCGTGCTATAGCTACCAGAACTTCTAGACCATGAGTTACCAAATATGTTTTATCTCCTGTGTGGCGGACATAATCGTAGATGGCATAAGACATGGCTCCATTGCGATGAATTTCTTCGAAGGTTATTTCCCATTCATTCTGACCTTCTTTACCGTCGACTGTTGCCATAGGGAATAATGCGGCGCCATTTGTGTAACCCAAATTAGAAGCATTTTTGATGGCTTCTTCCAAATGGTTATAACGATATAGTAGTAAATTACGACTTATAGCAGGATCGGCTACAGCCAAATACAATGGTACACAATATGCTTCTGAATCCCATTGAGTAGTAGCGCCATATTTTTCACCAGTGAAGCCCTTTGGTCCTACGTTAAGGCGTGGGTCTTCGCCTGTGAAGGTTTGCATCAATTGAAAAACATTAAAACGAATCGCTTGTTGTGCCGCAGGATCCCCCTCAATGATAATGTCATAGTTTTGCCAAATTGTTTCCCACTTTGTTTGATGTTCTTCTAATAATTTAGCAAAGCCAGCATTAAGAGCTTTTTGTAAAATGGTTTTACATGTTGGTTGTAGCTCATCTGTTTGATAGTCACGACTGTTAACATTGGCGGCGTATTTATAAATGGTTATTGGTTGGTTTTGTTGGATATGAAGTTTTATTTTGTGGCCAATTTTTGAATCTTGCTCAAAAGCTTCAGCGCTATGTTCTAACTCTTTGTTATCAGCAAAAATACCAAAGGTGGTGCCGGTGCAAACTAGGTAATTGCTCCTTTTAACCTGAACTGTAGTAAAGGTTTCAAGGCTATCTGTATTTTTGCTAACTTTAGTTACAAAACGCTCCCCCCAGTTAGATGATTCGTTTTCAGTTTTGGTATCGGTGTAGATTTTTATGGTAAATTCACCGGAGAAGTTTAATGGTTCTATACTATATTTTAATGCGCCAATTTCTTTGCGCTGCATGCTGATGAATCTTTCAGTGTTTATTGCCAATTGCTTGCCATTTTTTAATTCGACGACAAAGGTGCGATGCAGGAGGCCAGTTTGCATATCAAGTGTACGATTGAATTCTATGATTTCGCTTGTTGCTAAATCCAAACTCTCGTTATCAATAATAATGTCTAAATTGATCCAATTAGCGACATTAGCGATACGAGCGTAATACTCAGGGTAACCATTTTTCCACCAACCAACTTTGGTTGGATCGGGATAATAGACTCCGGCCATATAGTTACCTGGTAATGAATCACCAGAATAGCGCTCCTCAAAATTGGCACGTTGCCCCATGTAACCATTGCCAAGGCTAAATAAGCTTTCGGCGGCACGTTGCTTTTCAGGATCAAATTCGGTTTCGATAATTTTCCAAGGGTCTAGTTGTAGGTGGTGTTTCATGTTTTATCCTTTTTTTACAATGGGCGAATTTTACGTATGAGAACGACATTGCACAAGTATCTTTTTGGCAATTGCTCCTTATTTGGGTAATTGAAGCCATATATTGAATGCGAATCATTATATGCCCTCTTTTGACGTGGTTATCGTTTTGTCAGGTTCTAAAATTACCTATAATTTTAGGCGTGGCGTGATTAAAAATACAGGTAAAAGGTGGTTTTGCCTCTTATTTGCGTAAAGGGCACTTTGCCGATACGGGTCTTGCTTGTTATCTTATGCATATTACTTCACCACAAGCATTGGCAGGATATCCTAGGTTGAGGGCGCTATTTGAAACATATGTTGTGCAAGATTTATTAAAACAGCTATCTCTTTTCCCTGGAAATCCAGCCTTCTATTATTATTGCTTCGGTTTATAAGGAGCCATTAAAGAAGAGTTAGTTATTTAATATAAGGTCTTTGGGGCGTATGCCGCTTATCAAAAGGCTGGCAAAGTAGATCAAGATAGCGCCCGCAAGAAGGACAAGTAAGTGTTCAATTTTGGCTCTAGCATTCCAGGCTAACCAGATTGATAGTTTCGCTGAATAGAAATACAAAAATAAAGCCATTGCCAGGTTGGCAAATAATAAGCGCGCCAAATAGGTCAGCCAACCAGGCTGTGGTTGGTAGATGTTATATTTCTTTAGAAGATAACCCAATAAAAAGGCGTTGATCGAGGTTGTAAGAGATGTTGCGAGCGCAAGACCTGCATGCGCCAGTGGAAATATTAATGCCAGATTGAGAAACATATTGGCAACCATAGCAATAGCTGCGACTTTAACCGGAGTCTTAATGTTTTGCTTGGAATAAAAACCAGTTGCTAAGACTTTTACCAACATAAAAGAGGGTAAGCCAATAGCAAAAGCCATTAAACTTTTGCGGGCCATGATGACATCAAAGGCACCGAATTTACCATGCTCCAATATGGTGGCAAATAACGGGCCGGCTAATAAGAAAAGGCCAAGGGCTGCGGGAATTGCTATAAATAAAATCAACCTGATTCCCCAGTCCAGTGATGCAGAGAATTCTTGCGGATTATTATCGGCATGTTTACGTGATAAATGCGGCAAGATGACAGTCGCGATGGCAACACCAAATACACCCAAAGGAAAGTTGGTGAGTCTATCTGAGAAATATAGCCAAGTTATGCTGCCACTTGGCAGGAACGATGCAAATAAGGTGTCTATCAAAAGGCTTATTTGGGCTACAGATACACCAAAAATAGCCGGCAACATCAGTTTTAATACTCTCATGACCCCACTATCTTTCAGTGCAATCTTAGGAAAAGGTAACAACTTTAGTCTTTTTAAAAACGGTATTTGAAATGCAAGTTGCACAACACCGCCAATAAAAACACCCCAGGCTAGAGCATAAATTTTATTATGAAAATATGGTGTTAAGAAAATTGCTGAGCAAATTAAAGAGATATTCAGTAGAACCGGTGTTATTGCTGGCACACTAAATAAATCATAACTATTTAAGATTGATCCAGCAAAAGCGGTTAAAGATATAAACAATAAATAAGGAAAGGTTATTTTCAGCATGGTTGATGCTAGGTGAAAGCGTAGCGGGTCATGCAAATAACCTGGCGCAAAAATCATAGTCAAAATAGGCGTTGCAATGACTGCGACAAGTGTTACCAAGAATAAAGCTAGAAATAACGTGCCAGCAATGCGATCAACAAAGTCTTTTACTTCTTCATGGCTTCTTTGTTGTCGGTATTCTGACAAAATCGGCACAAAAGCCTGAGCAAAGGCGCCTTCGGCAAATAATCTTCGCAAAAAATTGGGGATTCTGAAAGCCACCAAAAAAGCATCCATGGCAGGAGATGCGCCAAAGCAGCTAGCAAAAATAATCTCGCGCGCTAAGCCGACAATTCTAGACAAAACTGTCATGCTAGATACTACATAGCTTGATTTTAATAGGTTGCGTTTCATTTATTTATCATGCTTAAAAAATACTGATGCCAACGATGATCTAAAGTCAATTCTGGATGAAAAGATGTTACCAGTAAATTATTTTCACGTGCTGCGACAATGGTCCCGTCTTCTAATTTGGCAAGTACTTCAACCTTTTTGCCAGTATCGCTGATTAATGGTGCGCGGATAAATACAGCTTCATATTGTTTGTCTCCAATAGCATGACTAGATAGCCCAGTGCTAAAGCTTTCCTTTTGCCGACCAAAAGCGTTTCTTGTTACCTCTATATCCATTAAGTCTAGACTAGTTACGATTTGATTATCGATTTTTTTTGCCAAAAGGATCAATCCGGCGCATGTTCCCCAAACAGGCAGGCCACTTTTAGCCATCTTCTTTATTGGCGTTATAAGAGAATAATCTTGCATTAACTTGCTAATAGTGGTGCTTTCGCCGCCAGGTATAATGAGGCCGTCTATTCCTTCTAGATCCTCAGGTAGGCGAATTTCCCTGGTTGCAGCACCTAGGTTTTGCAAAATCCCAATGTGCTCGATGAATGCTCCTTGTAATGCCAAGACCCCAATGGTTATCTGTTTGGTCATAATGAATTAACTGCTGCGTTCCGACATCAAGTCTGTATCAGCGAGTTTTTTTACATCCAAACCACTCATAGGTTCACCTAGGTTTTTAGAAATTTCAGCTAAGATATCTGGTTCTTTGTAATGCGTTACAGCTTTTACTATGGCTTTTGCACGCTCCAGTGGGTTGCCAGATTTAAAGATCCCGGAACCTACAAATACACCATCTGCGCCCAATTGCATCATCAACGCAGCATCAGCTGGTGTGGCAATGCCGCCCGCAGCAAAGTTTACTACTGGTAAGCGCCCTAATTTTCTAACTTCTAATAACAGTGAGTAGGGGGCTGCTAATTCTTTTGCGGCAGCCATGAACTCATCTTCATTTAAGTTTTTTATCCAGTTAATCTCTTGATTAATCCGACGCATATGACGTACTGCTTCCACCACATCACCCGTTCCAGGCTCACCTTTGGTGCGAATCATAGCGGCGCCTTCACCTATGCGACGTAGTGCTTCACCTAAGTTTTTAGCGCCACAAACAAATGGCACCTTGAAGTTATGCTTATTAATATGGAAATCTTCGTCGGCAAGGGTTAATACCTCTGATTCATCAATATAATCCACGCCTAAGCTTTCTAGAATTTGAGCTTCGACAAAGTGACCTATGCGACACTTGGCCATTACGGGAATGCTAACAGCCTGCATTATTTCAGTAACTTTTTCGGGATCAGCCATTCTGGCAACGCCCCCGGCGGCTCTGATATCAGCGGGCACTCTCTCCAAAGCCATAATAGAGCAAGCGCCAGCTTCTTCCGCAATTTTCGCTTGATCCTCATTGACAACGTCCATAATAACGCCGCCTTTGAGCATTTGGGCGAGTCCTGATTTTAATTGCATAGTGCCAGTATTTTTGTGTTCCGCCATAATGTTTTTCTCCGCATCAAATTGATAAGTATTCTATGTTGGATTCACTATTGGTGCAATGTTTGGTATGCTGTTGGCACTGCCCCGGTAGCTCAGCAGGATAGAGCGTCCGCCTCCTAAGCGGAAGGCCAGAGGTTCAAATCCTCTTCGGGGCACCAGTTGGCCTTGGGTTCATATCGGATATATGAGTTGTATTTTGTTTGGCTGCAATGCTAGACTTTTCGCCTATGAAAGGAATAATTTTAGCCGGTGGCTCAGGCACCAGATTGTATCCTGTTACAAAATGTCTCAGTAAACAGTTGTTGCCCGTTTATGATAAGCCGATGATTTATTATTCGCTAACTACTCTTATGTTAGCGGGGATTAGGGATGTTTTGATTATATCAAGTCCGGATGCTGTTTCTAGCTATGAACATTTGCTTGGTGATGGCTCTAAATGGGGTATGTCATTTAGTTATATTGAACAACCGAGTCCAGATGGTTTAGCTCAAGCGTTTATTCTTGGTGAGCAGTTTATAGGTAATGATAATGTTTCACTAATATTGGGAGACAATATTTTTCATGGCCAGGGATTTCATCCTTTGCTCACAAAAGCCAGGGAGGAGTTAATTGGAGCCACGGTTTTTGGTTATTACGTGGCTGATCCTGAGCGCTATGGTGTTGCGGAATTTGATGAAAACGGTGTTGTTGTTGGTTTGGAAGAGAAACCAGTCGTTCCGAAATCAAATTATGCTATTACTGGCCTATATTTTTATGATAATGATGTAATAGAAATCGCAAAAAACCTCAGGCCTTCTGCGCGTGGAGAGCTAGAAATAACAGATGTTAATCGTATTTATTTGGAACAGAATCGACTACAACTAATTGAGCTTACCAGGGGGTTTGCTTGGCTTGATACCGGAACGCACAAATCCTTGCTTGAAGCTGCAAATTATTTCGCGGTACTTGAGGATAGGCAGGGGCTAAAAATAGCTTGCCCTGAAGAGGTCGCTTGGCGTTTTGGTTATATAACAGATCAACAGTTAGAAAAATTAGCAAGTGAGCTAAAGGTTAACAGTTACGGTGCTTATCTTGAAACTATTTTGAGGAATAAAAGGTGATTGTGAAAGAAGCCCCGCTT
The DNA here is from genome assembly GCA_016936855.1 of Gammaproteobacteria bacterium. Taxonomy (GTDB): domain Bacteria; phylum Pseudomonadota; class Gammaproteobacteria; order UBA9339; family UBA9339; genus JAFGXA01. The sequence goes on from JAFGXA010000047.1 coordinate 7,725, forward strand.
CAGGGGGTCAAAGTATTTGAACCAAAAGTGTTTGGTGATGAGCGTGGTTATTTCTTAGAAGCTTTTCAGTCGCAGCGTTATAAAAATGCTGGAATCGACTTAGATTTCGTTCAGGATAATATATCTAGGTCGAGTAAGGGTGTGCTGCGAGGCTTGCACTATCAGCTGCGTCATCCACAAGGAAAGCTAGTTACAGTCGTTAGGGGAAGAGTTTTTGATGTTGCCGCTGATATTAGAAAAGAATCTCCGACTTTTGGTCAATGGTTCGGTTTAATTCTAGATGACCAAAATCATAAGCAGCTTTATATTCCTCCGGGCTTTGCGCATGGCTTTGTTGTTTTGAGCGATCATGTGGATTTTTGCTACAAGTGCACCGATTACTACACCCCTGATGATGAATATGGTGTTGCTTGGAACGATAAAACTATTGCCATAGACTGGCATATATTAGAGCATAATCTTGTTCTGTCAGATAAGGATCGGCAGTATCAGCAGCTCGCAGATATATCATCTGAACTATTACCAAAATATAGTGGATAAGTTATGAAGCTGTTGTTAATTGGTAATAAGGGACAAGTGGGGCGCGAAGTAGAACAATCGACTGAAACCGCTGGCGATTTAGTATATGGTTTTGATATTGATGCTATTGATATAACTAATCGCAAAGAAGTTTTTGATCTTTTTTCAAAATTTAGTTCGGTGGACGTTGTAATTAATGCAGCGGCTTACACTGCTGTTGATAAGGCAGAGACAGACAAAGAGCTTGCTTATGCTGTGAATCGTGATGCTGTTGAGAATTTGGCGCTTGCTTGTAAAGAGTACGATTTGCCACTTATTCATATATCTACGGACTATGTATTTTCAGGAGATAAAACTTCTCCATATAGTGAAGATGATGAAGTAGATCCATTGGGTGTATATGGTAAGAGTAAGCTGCAAGGGGAACAGCTTTTGTTTCAATCCTGGGATAAAGCGGTTGTTGTTAGGATCAGCTGGGTTTTCGGTCGTTATGGCAATAATTTTGTAAAGACAATTGTCAGATTAGCAAAAGAGAGGGAGCAATTAAGCGTTGTTAGAGATCAATATGGTTGTCCTACGCCTGCTGCGGATATTGCCAGGGTTTTATTGCACATTGCTAGGAAGATAGAGGCTGGCTGCGATAGATGGGGTATATATCATTATTGCGGGGCGCCTGTGACTAATTGGTACCAATTTGCGCGGAAAATTATTGATTTAGCCTCAGAGAGGGTTGGATTAAAAATAAAACAATTAAATGCAATTACAGCTGCTGAATATCCAACTCCAGCTCAAAGACCTATGAATTCTGTATTACAGGTTGATAAAATTTGCCACGATTATGGTATTGAGCAGCATGATTGGATGGATTATTTAAAAAATGTTATAGCGGAGATTGATTTGTGAAAGAGTACTTGCCGAAACGTATGTTGGTTACTGGTGCAGCTGGTTTTATAGGCTGTAATTTCGTTCGCCATATACTGCAAAATAATACCGATATTGAAGTGGTTAGTTATGATAAGTTGACTTATGCTGGACGTGAGGAGAATTTGCAAGATCTACCAAATGCTGAGCAACATAACTTTGTTCGTGGTGACATATGTGATGAGGAGTTGGTGGCAAAAACGCTTGGGGATTATAATATAGATACAATTGTACATTTTGCAGCAGAGAGTCATGTGGATCGTTCCATTGCGAACCCTGCAGAATTTGTCTATACCAATGTTCTTGGAACCTTTAATCTACTGGATTCTGCGAGGAAATTTTGGTTTGGTAAGTTACAGTTAACTTCTGATAATTGTAGGTTTCACCATGTTTCTACGGATGAAGTATATGGTCAATTGGCTATGACCGATTCAGCCTTTTCTGAAACTACACCTTATGATCCAAGTTCTCCATATTCTGCCTCGAAGGCAGCATCTGATCATTTTGTAAGAGCATATGGTCGCACTTATGGTTTGCCAGTTACCTTATCAAATTGCTCGAATAACTATGGGCCATATCAGCATGAAGAAAAACTAATTCCAGTGGTAGTAAAAAGTTGCCTAGATAGGCACGCAATTCCTGTGTATGGTAACGGCTCCAATATTAGGGATTGGCTTTATGTTGAGGATCATTGTCGAGCTATTTATGTTATTGTTAGGAGGGGTAATGTTGGTGATACTTATAACGTTGGTGGAAAATGTGAAATGGATAATTTGACATTGGTGAAAATGATCTGTGATATTATGGATAAAAAACGTCCGATCGATATTCCGCATAGTGATTTAATTAATTTTGTTAAAGATAGACCAGGGCATGATTGGAGATATGCAATAGATAATTCGAAAATCCAAACACAACTTAATTGGCGGCCACAGCATGATTTGAGATCAGGTTTAGAAAAAACTGTAAATTATTATTTGGATTTATATAGTTGTTAGTTTCTTTTTATGGTTACTTAGCAGTTTCTAGGTATAATAAAAAAGGGGGGGGTAAAATGAAGAAAAGGGCGCTTATTACCGGTGTTACGGGGCAAGATGGTTCTTATTTGGCGGAATTTTTGCTGAAAAAAGGTTACGAAGTGCATGGAATCAAACGCCGTACTTCATTAATTAATACTAAACGTATTGATCACCTATACCAAGATCCGCACGAAGCTGGTAGATCATTTATTTTGCATTATGGTGATATGACTGATGCAACCAGTCTAATTAGGATAATTCAGAAAATTCAGCCAGATGAAATTTATAATTTAGCGGCACAAAGTCATGTTGCCGTTTCCTTCGAAGAGCCAGAGTATACTGCTGATTCTGATGCCCTCGGAGCTTTGAGAATCTTAGAGGCTATAAGGATTCTTGGTTTGGAGCAAAAGACCAAATTTTATCAGGCATCTACTTCAGAATTATATGGGAAAGTGCAAGAGGTTCCGCAGAAAGAGACAACCCCGTTTTATCCTCGTTCTCCATATGGAGTAGCGAAATTATATGCTTATTGGATAACTGTTAATTATCGAGAAGCTTACGGTATCTATGCTTGTAATGGTGTGCTGTTTAATCATGAATCACCGGTGAGAGGCGAGACTTTTGTGACAAAAAAAATCACAAGAGCGCTTGCTAGGATAAAGGTGGGTTTGCAGAATTGCCTTTATATTGGAAATCTTGATGCTAAGCGAGACTGGGGACACGCCAGAGACTTTGTGGAAGCTCAGTGGCTGATGTTGCAGCAAGATCAGCCAGAAGATTACGTGATAGGTACTGGTAGACAGTATAGTGTGCGGGAATTTATTGAGTCTGCTGCAAAAAAACTTGAGCTATCAATTAATTGGACTGGTAGTGGTTCTGCTGAAAAAGGTCTAGATGAGGCGGGGCGTGTAATTGTTGCGGTTGATCCCAATTATTATCGGCCGACGGAGGTGGATTCTTTGCTAGCCGATCCTAGCAAAGCCAAAGAGAAGTTGGGCTGGAGTCCTAAAGTTACCTTTGATGAGCTGGTTAATGAAATGGTTATGGCAGATCTTAAAGAAGCAGAAAAGGCTCTGTTGTTAAAGCAGCATGGTCATCAAGAAGTTGGCAATCCAGATTGGTAGTTGTATGAAATTAAACGATAAAATTTATGTTGCAGGTCATGCTGGCTTGGTTGGTTCGGCTTTTGTAAGAAGTTTACAGAATGCTGGTTACGATAACTTACTGCTACGCACTCATGCAGAGTTGGATTTGACGGAAAAAACAGCGGTAAATGAGTTGTTTGTCACTGAAAAACCGGACTATGTGATTTTAGCTGCTGCCAAGGTTGGTGGCATTAAAGCGAATAGCGATTTCCCCGCTGATTTTATCGATATTAATTTGACTATTCAGCATAATATTATAAGTGCGGCACATAAATATCAGGTAAAAAGACTTTGTTTTCTTGGTAGTTCCTGCATTTATCCGAGGGAGGCCGAGCAGCCAATCAAGGAAGAATCCCTTTTAACTGGTCCGTTAGAGCTCACCAATAGGCCCTATGCTGTTGCTAAAATTGCAGGCATTGAGCAGTGTTGGGCATATAATAGGCAGTACGGAACGCAATATATTGCGTTGATGCCTTCGAATTTGTATGGCATTGGTGATAATTATGATTTGAATAATTCTCACGTGTTGCCGGCATTAATTCGTAAGGTTCACGAAGCTAAAATAAAAAAAATGCCAGAAATTATCGTATGGGGCAGTGGAAGACCTAAGCGTGAATTTTTGTATGCAGATGATTTAGCGGCGGCTGGTATCATGCTGTTGAACCTGCCGGATGATGAATATAGAGAAATAGTTGATAGCAATGTTCGTCCTCCTCTTTTTAATGTTGGCAGCGGTGAGGATTTAACCATTCTGGAATTGGTTAAAACTATTAAAAATGTGTTGGGGTATTCAGGAAAGATTGTTTGGGATAGCAGTATGCCTGATGGTACTCCGAGGAAATTGTTGGATATTAGTAGGGTTACTTCATTTGGTTGGAAGCCAAAAATTAGTTTAATGGAAGGTATCAAGTTGGCCTATCAAGATTTCCTCATGCGTTATTGATAAAACAATTAGTCTCGGTGGTAAGGATGATTTTGCAGGATAGTCCATGATCTATAAATTTGCTCAGCTAAAATCACGCGGACTAATTGATGCGGAAATGTTAAATTTGATAATCCTAAGATTATTTTGCTGCCATCTAAAACGGCTTGGTCCAGCCCTTCTGCTCCGCCAATTATGAAACAAATATTGTGATGTTGTTCTGTAAAAATTTTAATTTGTTTGGCAAGCTGCATACTTGTTAATTGTTTGCCATGTTCATCTAGGCTAATAATGCAGGAATTATTTTTGATTTTGTTTTTAATTAAAGTTGATTCTTGCTCTTTTATTTTCGCCGATGAAGTTGATTTGTTGTATTTTAATGGAGGTATCTCTATTAAATTTAATTGCCATTGTTTTGGAAGACGTTTATTGTAATTTTTAAAAGCTGTGTCTATCCATGAGTCTGCTTTTTTGCAAATTGTAATAAGATCAATTGTCATTCTCAACGACGAAGTTTTTCGGCAATTTCTATGGTCCAAAATTTTTCAAGATCGTATAATTCGCGTGTTGCAGGTAGCATTATGTGGACAACGACATCTATATAATCTATTAAAATCCATTGTCCGGATGGGTCATCTTCGATACCGTTTGGTTTTATGTTGTCAGCTTTTAGCTTGTTCGCTAAGTTTTTTGCTAGGGATTTCACATGGCGTGACGAAGTGCCGCTAACAATTACTATGTAGTCGGTAACGTCGGTTAATTTGGTAACATCAATATCTACGATATTTTCTGCCTTTAGTTCTTCTAGTTCATACTTTATGTGTTTTAATATTTTTTTGCTTCTGCTATGTTCGGCCATGCCATTACACCTATAATCTTTATATTCCAATAATTTATAATATAACCTACGTTAAGAGTATCCTATTTTTTACTTTGTGAAAAGAGTTTCAAAGGATGATTGATTATTGGTTTATTTTTTGAGCATTTTCGCATAGAGCTCTATTGTTTCGTTAACTACGTATTCCAATGAAAAATTGTCTTCAACTAATTTTCTACTTGCTTTCCCCATTGATTCAACAAGGCTGGGGTTCGTAATGAGTTTTCTTATAGAATCGGCCAAGGCTTGTGCATTTTTTACAGGAACTAAATATCCATTTTTATTGTTTATGACAATTTCTCGACAACCTGGCACATCGGTTGCGACTATAGCTTTCCCACAGGCCGCCGCTTCTAACAATGCTTTGGGTAGTCCTTCTCTATATGATGGTAGTACCGCTATTGTTGACTCATGCCAGAGGTTAGCAATGTCGCTCCTATGTCCTAGCCATTTAATTAACCCTTGATTTTGCCAGTAATTAATCGTTTCTTTTTTAATGGAAACTAAACTGTTTTTGGCAACATCTCCCGCTAGCCAAGCCTCAAAAATTATCCCATCTTTTTTTAGCAGTTTAATTGCCTCAACGAGCTCGACAATGCCCTTGTGTTCTTGTAGTCGTCCAACAAATGTAATAATTGGTATGGCTTTTGTTTTATATTGATCAGAAGGCGTGAATTTGTTTATATCAACACCAGATCCTCTAATTAATGATATGTGGTTAGATTTGACGCCCGCATTTTGTAATAACCTTAAATCATCTGAGTTTTGAACAATAGTACGCCAATTGTTCTTATTAAAAAACCAGCGAAATATTTTGAAGAAAAATAATCTTAAAAATTTTGCTTTTGTTGAGTTTGAAATAAAAACATATCCAAGGCCTGTGACAGCATTAACTATTCTTGGCATTTTAGTTATGCATGCGGCTACAGAGCCAAGCCCAATAGGTTGCATTGCTACGTGATGAATAATGTCGGGTTTGGTTTTATGGTAGATTTTTGTCAATAAAAATATGTGCTTTAATTCGGTAAAAATATTTTTTCCTGCATGCGAAAAAGGAAGGTGTATGTAGTTAATTTGGTTTTGACTGAAATTTTTTGCAGATGGTAAATTAGTTACAACCGTTACGTCATAATTTTTTTCGACAGCAGCTTTGGCTATTGGAAGTCTATGCGAGTAAAAGAAGGCGAGATCTGTGACAACAAATAATAATTTGGTCTTTTGCAAATTTGGCTCCTATGCTTGTACGACATTTTTTGTGTTGGTAGGATAGATATTTCTAGTATCAACTATTAATTTAGCGTTTTGTTGCAGCATTTCGTAGTCGATGTCATCGTGTGCTGTTACGATAATTACGGCGTCGAAGTCTTTTATGCAATCACTTGATATCTGTATGCTATTTAAATCAAAGAAGTGATTCCTCATGTGAGGGAATTTAGCTATGTAAGGATCATGATAGGAGATTATGGCGCCTTTTTTGATCAAGAGATCAATAATTTCTACTGACGGAGATTCGCGTATGTCATCAATATTTTTTTTGTATGCTAACCCCATAATGAGAATATTGCTGCCTCTTACTGATTTCGCTTTTTCATTGAGAGCTTGGGTTAATTTATCAATTACCCATTTTGGCATCATGCTGTTAATTTCTCCGGCCAATTCAATAAATCTGGTGTGGAGTCCGTATTCTCTGGCTTTCCAGGTTAAATAAAAAGGATCGATGGGGATGCAATGGCCGCCTAAGCCTGGCCCTGGATAGTATGGAACAAAGCCAAATGGCTTGGTTGCAGCAGCACTAATTACTTCATGAATGTTGATACCCATATTGTCAGCAACGATTTTCATTTCGTTGACTAAACCTATATTTACTGCTCTGTGTATATTTTCTAAAAGTTTAGTTAGTTCGGCAACTTTTGTGGAACTGACTGGCACAACAGTGTCAACTATTTGTCCATACATGGACAATCCCGCTTGTAGACATCTATCTGTGGTGCCACCACATATTTTTGGTATGGTTTGAGTGCAAAAAGCTTTGTTTGCTGGATCTTCGCGTTCTGGTGAGTACACTAAAAAGATGTCTTCTCCTACTTTGAAGCCTTTGGTTTCAATTCTGGGTTTTAGCTCTTCTTCAGTAGTTCCAGGATAGGTTGTGCTTTCTAAGGAGATTAACTGTTGTTTTTTAAGATATGGAAGTAGAGCTTCAATAGTATCTATAACAAAGCTCAGATCCGGTTCCCGGTATTTGTTTAGCGGTGTGGGTACGCATAATAGTATGGCATCAGCATTGCTTGCCTCGGCGTAGTCAGTTTTAACCATTAGACTACCATTATCAACGGCAACTTTAAGCTTGTTACTATCTATGTGCTTTATATAGCTTTTTCCCTGCAAAATATTATCTATTTTTTCTTTGTCTATATCAAAGCCAATAACCTTGAATCCAACCTCGATGAAGCGTAGTACCAATGGTAGGCCGACGTAGCCGAGTCCAACTACTCCTATTGTAGCTTCTTTGTTGTTTAAGCGATCAAGCAACAAGTTATAACTCATTGGTTTTCTCCGTGGTGTTTTTTATACCAGGACAGCGCCTCTGTCAATCCAGTAGATACGCTGTGTGTAGGCTGATAGCCAAGTAGCTTGCTGGCTTTGCTGATATCAGCTAGTGAGTGACGAATATCCCCAGGCCTGAAGTCACGATAAATTGGTTTTTTATCATTTGGTTTATTCAACCCATTTCTTATCATCAGAAAAAGGTCGTTAAGGGTGGTGCGATCACCTGCCGCAATATTGTATACCGTATTTAGAGCGGTTTTGTCCGTAGCGGTCGCCGCTAGGATGTTTGCTTGAATGACGTTTTTTATATAGCAAAAATCGCGTGAAGTTTCTCCATCACCATTAATATAAATATCTTTTTCATCCAAAAATGAGCTAACCCAAGTTGGGATGACAGCAGCGTATGCACCTTTGAAGTCTTGTCTGGCTCCAAATACGTTAAAGTATCTTAAGCCGATAGTCGTTATAGGGTAAGAATTGGCAAAGGCAGTAGCATAGATTTCGTTAGCATATTTCGAAGAGGCATAGGGTGATAGTTGTTTGCCAATTATATCTTCAACTTTTGGCAGGTTTTGAGAGTCGCCATATACTGAGCTAGATGAGGCATATACGAATCTTTTCACATTGTTGTTTTTTGAGGTAAGCAGCATGTTTAAAAATCCATTTACGTTGGTATCGTTGGTTGCCAGTGGGTTATTAATTGAGCGTGGTATGCTACCTAGCGCTGCCTGATGCAGTACGTAATCAACCCCTTTTATCACAGTTTGACAGTCTTGTAGATTTCGTATGTCACCTTCGTGAAATTGAAAGTTATGTTGCTGTTTTTCAGGAAGCTGTTCTAGGGCATAAGCAATATTTTTTTTATATCCTGTCGCAAAATTATCTAGACCAACTACCCGCTGATTAAGCTTCAATAGTGATTCTAAAAGATTAGAACCTATAAACCCTGCAACCCCAGTTATTAGCCATGTGTACTGATGGTTTAGCAAGTGATTTTTGATGTTTTCAAATTTATTCATTTGTATTTTGAGAAAAAAGTAAGCCACCGATTATAGTGGCCTAAGTGCTGGGGTGTCAAACGACTCCTAGTGTTTTTGCTGTTCAAACCAGGCTTGAAACATTAGTATTGTCCATATCTTATTTATGTGATTTTTCCTGCCGGACAAATGTTCTTTCCACAGCTTCTCTACGGTTGCGCCTAGGATGTTTGTTTCGCTATTTTGACAAAAATCAGTTATCAGCGATTCAGTCCATTCTCGTAATGAGCTTGTAATCCACTTGTCTATTGGAATTGCAAACCCCATTTTGGGTTTATTGCTCAGATTTGCTGGAATATATTTGCTCAATAGTTGTCGTAATGGCAGTTTGGTTTGACCATTGTGTATTTTCATTCTTAAGGGCATCTGCCAAGATAGCTCTACAATATGATGGTCTAATAAAGGTACTCTTGCTTCCACGCTGCTACCCATGCTGGCTCGGTCAATCTTCGTTAGTATGTCGTCTGGTAGATAATGGCTTTGATCCCAGAACATCATACTTTCGATAAAATTATCGCGACCACTTTCCGCATACAGTTCATCATGCATAATCGGGTCTAAATCAGGAAGTAGTTCGTTAATGTATGGCCAGTATGAAATGATTTTTTGATATAGATTTTTTTGATCAGTGAAATTTAATGCATTGGCAAGTTTGTGAATTTTTTCCCCGACCATAGATGTTTTTAATTGTTTTGGTAATATAGGAGCCAATTGATTGTAGCTTGCATTCAAAAAGGTGGGGGACGGTATAGCGAGCATTTTTGCAAAGAAAATCCTAAGGGAGTAAGGCAGTTTTTGCATTAAGTTAAAGTAAGGTCGACTTGCCAATAAATAGCGATTATAGCCTGCAAATAGTTCGTCTCCTCCGTCTCCAGATAGGGTGACGGTAACATGTTGCTTAGCTAATGCAAAAACTAAGGATGTGGGGATCTGTGACGAATCGGCAAATGGTTCATCATATAGAGTTGGTAGTTTAGGTATAATAGCTGCGGCTTCTTCGGGTGAGACTCGCAGTGTGGTATGTTTTGTGCCGAGATATTGTGCTATTTTGGCGGCATGTTCTGATTCGTCATATGAGTTTTCCTCATAGCCAATACTGAATGAGTTAACCGGTTTTGAGCTTATATTTTGTGCGATAGCTGTAATAAGACTGGAGTCAATGCCTCCGGACAACAAAGTTCCAATTGGTACATCTGAAATCAATCGTAATTTTATTGAATCATATAGAAGCTGTTCTAATCTGGCCATTAGATCTTGTTCAGAAGTTTTAGTGCTGGATATGTTGGTGGGGATGTTCCAATATCGTTCTATTTTTGGTTTTTGTTCTATGTTTGAGTTTAATGAAAAGGTGAGCAATGATCCGGGTGCCAATTTGTATATATTTTCATATATGGAATATGGGCTTGGTACGTATCCATACTGGAAGTATCCAGCCAATGCTTTTTTGTTAAGTTTATTATCAAATGATGGGTAGGACTTGATCGGTTTTAACTCAGATGCAAAAATAAACGAATTATGAGATAAGCCGTAGTATAGAGGCTTAAGTCCCATTCTATCTCGCGCTAAAAAAAGCAAGCGCTTTTGTTTGTCATATACTGCAAAAGCGAACATTCCGTTGAATTTTTTTAAGGCCGTTGTTATTCCCCATTGTTCGATTGCCGCTAATATTACTTCTGTATCGCAGCTTGACCTAAAGGAGTGTCCTAAGGGGATGAGTTCTTTTTTGAGAGCATTAAAGTTGTATATTTCACCATTAAATACAATGATATATCTGCCGGATGCGGATATCATTGGTTGTGAGCCATGGTTACTCAAATCCAAAATAGAAAGTCGTCTATGCCCAAGGGCTATCTTTTTATCATCACTCAGCCAAAAATCTGATGCATCCGGACCTCTGGGGCGCATCAATTCCAGAGATTTTTTCATGTAAGATGTTTTGTCAGAAAAAACATCAGAAATTATGCCGACTATACCACACATAAATTGCTAAACCTTATTTGAGCCAAGCCAGTACGTATTTTTTTAGTAGAAATGATAAATAACCCACGTTGCATATGTTGTCTTTGATTATAAAAAGCCTGTTTTGAATTAAATTAAAATCTTTGCCAAATTTTTTAGATAAAGTCCACTGTTCTTTCTGTATTTTTGATGATGAAGATAGGTTTGCATCGTGACGTCGAAATAGGGCGATATTTCTGTCAATATAGCCGTGTTTCACTGATTCATTTTTACATAATCTTAGGACGAAATCACAGTCGGACATGGCTCTAAATTGGGTGTCATACAACCCATATTTAGTAAACAAGTCTTTTTTAAAAATAGTGCTTGGGTGTGAGACAACAAATAATCTACGTAAGGCGGATTTGAAATTAAATTTTATAGGCTTGTGAGTATATATTTGCTTTAGTTTATCATCTACCATTACGCATTTTCCGTAAGCGAAATCGATATTTGGATTATCGTTAAAAAATTTAACAACATCTTCTATAACGTGCTTATCTGCGTATAGATCATCAGAGTTTAGAAAGCAAATTAATTCCCCGGTCGCCATTTGAATGCCGGTATTCAATGCTTCATACATAGAATGGTCTTTTTTGGAGATGAATGTTACATCATATTTGCCACATATTTCTCGGGTTTTATCCATAGATACATTATCAACAATTATGTGTTCAATGTTAGGATAAGTTTGTTCCTGTACGGAGCTTAATGTGTCTTCGATGTATTTTTCGGAGTTCCAACTCGGGGTCACTACGGAAACTTTATAATTCACGATTTTTCTCGCTAATATTTAAAATCAACTAATAATAACAGCGTATTACGTAAAATTCATCTTTTGAACTATAGATATTGCATTCGAAAAGTCCGGGTGATATCTTGATTAGCATCAAAAACAGTTTCTAAGTTATGCGGGTATGCTGCGTGTTTAGACCTCTCATAAAAAAAATATTAACCGCCAAAATATTACATAGATTCGTAGTGTATATCACTTCGGGCGGGTTAAATGGTGCGATAGGATTTATGTTATTGCCCGTTTTAACTAGATATTTAACTGCTCACGAGTATGGAGTTCTAGAAAATTTCAATATTTTGCGCATGGTTTTGGGTGTCATTCTGCTGTATGGGGCAAATACGCTGCTTACTATGGAGTATTACGGTAGCGATGAACAGCATAGAAAAGTTTATTGTGGTAATTTGCTTGGAACAATATTGTTTAATGTTTGTGTTTTGTTTTTGATTATTCTTTTGGTTTTTTTGTTTGATCAACACATATTGTTGGCTGTGAAAGTTACAATTGGAGTTGTAATCTTGGCGAGTTTGTGTGCATTCCTTAATTCTGTGTTTACACTCCAACTGACATTATTGCAAATAGAAAAGAAGGCTGCTAAGTATGCTATTTTGATAAATGGTAATACCTTAACTAACATTGTGCTTAGCATTATTTTAGTGGTTGTTTTTGGTTTGGGTTGGGCCGGTCGGGTTTATGGTGTGATTGTAGCTTTGGCACTATTCTTTTTTATCGCAATATACGCTTTTTTTCGTCGTGGCATGCTTCCAAAATTCAATTTGAGTAAGCAAAAAACTATTTTTATTTTGGGGCTTCCTTTGATGCTCTCCCAAGTGTCAAGTTGGATCACATTGTCTGCTAATAAGTTGTTGGTTAATCATTTCATCGGTCTTTCTGAAATGGGTGTTTATGCAGTTGCCACAAAGTTCGCCCTAATTATTTTTATGCTCAACACAGCTTTTTGTCAGGCTTGGATGCCGTTTTTCTTTGAGAATATCAACAAAAATAAATACAACTCTAATATAGCAATTATGCGAGGTGTTTATTTATACTGTGTTTCTCTGTTCTGTTTTACATTGTTGTATGCATACATTATAAAACTTTTATTGCCATACATTGTTGGTAGAGACTTTTATGGCGCTGCCCCACTCATATTGACCTTGTGTTTGGCGCATTTTTTCGATGGTATATGGCGTATGTTCAACTATTTTCTGATACATAAAAAGCGCACCAGAGTTTATGGTGGTATTGTTATTGCCGCTGGCTTGGTGGGTTTTGTCGCAAGTTATTGGTTGTTGCCTGTTATTGGAGTTAGTGGAGCGGCATGGGGTGTTCTAATTTCATTTGCTTTCGGGGCAGCAGTCACAACAGGGATAGTGCTCAAGAGTGAAAAAATGCCTTGGCTGAAGGCTTTAAAATACAACGCTAATAGAGCTTAATCTCTAATTGCGCACATTGCCGGCGCATGAACTGGTCAAGCGCTTATATACTATATATACTTGCTGCTAGCGTTAGACTTGAGGATAGCATGAAAAGAAACTTACTTATGGTGGCCGGGCCAACTGAGATAGAAGACGATGTTCTTGCGTACGGAGCACGACCGCTTGTTTACAATCGTACCCCTGAATTTAGTGAGCACATACTTAAGATTGAAAAGGGGTTGCAGGAGCTATTTGTGACTAAAAACAGGGTGTTTATTTTAACATCTTCAGGTACTGGTGCTATGGAGACTGCTGTTGTTAATTTATTGTCTTCTGGCGATAAGGTCCTAGTTGTTGATGCGGGAACCTTTGGTCATAGATGGTTTGAGATCGCAGATGCGTACGGTGTGGAGTGTGACGTTATTAAGGTTCCACAAGGAATTAGCGTGGATCCAGAACTTATTAGGTCGCGTATAACAGAAGATATCAAAGCCGTGTTTGTGACGGCAAATGAAACTTCTGTTGGTATAACGATTGATTTGAAGAAAATTGGTTTATTAGTAAAAGATACTAACGCCGTATTGGTTGTGGATGCGGTTAGTAGTCTTGGTTCTGATCCATTAGAGACCGATAATTGGTTTTGTGATGTTGTAATAACAAGCACGCAAAAAGCATTGGCTTTGCCACCTGGTTTGTCTTTTATAACGGTAAGTGATAAGGCTTGGAGCTTGGTAGAAAAATCCACGCTTCCCAAGTATTACTTTAATTTAAAAGAATATCGCGCAAATATGTTGCGGGGGCAAACTCCCTTTACTCCAGCTATATCTCTATTGTTTCAGTTGGGTAAAAGGCTAGAAAAGTTACATGAAATAGGGTTAACGGAAACCATTTCTATACAACGCAAAAAGTCTTTGTATTTGCGCAAAGGGTGTGAGCGATTGGGGTTGAGTGTAATAGGTGATTCTCCTTCAAATGGCGTTGTTGGCATAAAGGTCCCGGAGCATTTGGATGCTTTTGAGGTTGTACAAATTTTGCGCAAAGAACATGGTGTTGAAATTGCGCCTAGTCCTGGGGAGGATAAGCATAAAGTAATTCGAATTGGCATGTTTGGGGCTATTGATTTGTCGGATATAGATAAGTTGTTAAATGTGCTCGAGGGGGTTTTAAGTGAGGCTATGTAATTGTAAATATTGCTCAACTGGTAAGGAAATAGCAAACAAATATCCGTTATATATGCAGGAACATGATTTAAGTAGTTTGCCCTTAAGTTTCGATTATAGGGTAAATATTATGTGCCAGTTGGGTTGTTCAAGGTATCGAAAAAAACCGATGTGCCCACCGTTTATTCCTGACTATAAGTTTTATGAAAAAGTTTTTGCAGAATACAGTAAGATTTTAATTGTTGGGCGTCAGTATCCGTATGATGATGGTTTTTTTGATGTGCACTGGCGCACCTATTCTACTAACGAAATACATTCACTGCTGCTTCAGGTAGAAATAGAGAAGTTTCAAATGGGGCATGTATATGCTAAGGCATTCATTGGTGGTGCATGTAAGCTTTGTGCAGCAAATGTTTGCGATGGGTCCAAATGTTTGCGACCAAATAAGGCGAGGGCTTCCCTTGAAGGAACAGGTTTAGACGTATTTTCGCTGATGAATTATTTGGATTTGCGGTTTCAAGAGCCGCCTAAGCAGTATTTTTGGCGCATAGGCGCTGTTATTTATTAGATAATTGAGGAAAAGTATAAGATGGCAAAAAAAGCGATTATTCTAGCCGCCGGTCGAGGAACTCGAATGGCTTCTTACTCGGTTCAAGGTCCTAAGTGTTTGCTTGAAGTTAAAGGAAAACCGTTACTACAAAGACAATTGGAATCCTTAAATGCAAGCGGTGTTGAAGAGTTTATTATTGTTGGTGGTTACATGTTTGAGATGCTGGAGAATTTTATTGCATCTACTCCATGGAATGTAAAATTAATCAACAACCCGTTCTATGCTGAAATGAATAGTATAGGAAGTTTATGGTTAGCGCGAGACCATTTGCACGGCGATGTGTTTATTACAAACGCAGATACTTATTTCGAGTCACCTATTTATTCACAGTTAATGAATAATCAGCATAGTTATATTTTTGGTGTAGATAAAAGCAAAAAAAATGATGCTGATTACAGTGTTACTCTTTTTGATGATGAAGTGCTTGATATGGGAAAGGATATTGAAGAGTATGAAGTTATGGCTGAATATATTGGTATAGCAGCCATAAAGAAGTCTGGTGTTTCATTGTTTAGGGAATTGTTAGATAAATCAGTAAGAAACGGAAATTATGGCTTGTGGTGGGAGGATTTGTTTCTTGAATTATTAGCAAAAGGGGAGAAAATTTCCTATGTTGATGTTACTGGATCATTGTGGTTCGAGGTTGATCAAATAAGGGATTATAGAAGATGTCAGAGGTATTTTAATGATTAAGGATTTTAAAATCTCTGATCTCAAATTATCTGCAAAAACCAGAGTGCAATGTATGCATGGTTGTTTATTCTACAAAAAAAATCAATTATGCCCACCCCATTGTCTTGATTTAGAGCAATTTAAAGAACTAATAAATTCTTATGAATACATAAGAGTTGTTTATGAAAATATAAATTATAATGATAAGGAAGATTTGCTTAAACAAAGAAGACATTTCCATGATAAGCTCCTTCAAGAGGAGAGAAAATTAAAGCAAAATAATGTATTTTCGATAGCCTTTGATAGTGGTGTAGATGCGATGCATGATGTTGTTAATAATAGCGATCATGGTTTGGGTCGTTTTCCTATTTGTGCTACTGGTATTGACTTGCAGCATCTATGTGCGGAATTGCTAGGGATTTCAACGGAAAATATGTTAAGTTTTTGGAAATTATTATTGCCTGAGTTTTTAACGCAGAGTAAATCTTCCTGTCTATGTTTAGGGTGTGTATTATTCTAATGGCAAATTATAGTTATAAAGAAATAATCAAAAAAGGGTTGCTAACAGAAAGGTTGATTTATTTTAAGCTGCTTTCTTATTATATTGCGCCACCACTTGTGTATTTATCATACAAACTTAATATTAGCGCAAATATGGTAACGCTATTCGGTGTGTTTTTGGCTATTCCTATGGTTTTTTTTAATTTATCGCACCACTATTTTATTGCAGCTATTTTTCTAAATTTATTTTTCGTTTGTGATAGTATCGACGGTATTTTAGCTAGGGGAACAAGTACTCAATCAGTATTGGGCATGTATCTAGATGAGCTGAGTCATTACATAGTGCACGCCATTTTTGTTCTTTCATTTGCATTGTCTTTTAAGGCTAACACGCTTTTATCAGTTGTGTCTTTGATATATGTAGTGTTTATGACAATTGAAAGAGCAAATATCGATTTGTTATATAAAGCGCGGACTTTGCTTGGTGGTAATGGCAAAGATAGTGATGGCGGGAAAGATTCAATAAAGTCGATGCTTTTAAGAGCTTTTTGTTTCCCTAATTTTGTTGTTTGGTTCTCTATATTATTGTGGGATATGAGATTTTTGACTATATATATTTCGCTTTGTGCTTTGTTGGCGGTTACGCATGTATTTTATGGGTTATTAAAGCACAGAAAAGAATTTGCACGGAGTGGTAATGAGTAAAAAAAAAGAACATGTTTTTTTGGATTTACGTGGCGTTAATGATGTTGAGCAAAATATAAAATTTTCTCGTATTGCTGGAATAGTAGCTGAGCATTGTGAATCTGATTTGATCATAATGCCTGGCTTTAAATTAAAAAATAAAAAAGCGATTTTTAATGGCAGGTTTAAATTAATTAATCCGTGGCTATTTATGGCAAAGGCGTTTTTTCGATCTTTTTTCCAAGTTGTTGGTGCGTTATTAAGTATAGGTGATGGCAAAAAACTATATGAACTGAAGTTAAAAGGCATGAGTCCTGGGGTTCACATATATGACACATTGCTTAAAAAGAAGGGTGTTGCCAGTATCGATAGTTTTTCAGTAAAAGACAGGTGTTTGCTTGCTTTTGAAATAGTTTATTTTTATGGGATATTTAATTTTTTAAGTAATGGTTTTTTTAGTTATCTGGTATTGCCGGATAATGCTTATCATCATGGGTTAGATTTTATTTGTGCAGAAAAATTACAGTTGAAAACAATAGCTGGTATCAACCTGCAAAATATGTCAATGCATAAATATGTTGTGTCTGAGAGCTTCAAGTTGCATTGTTGTACGCCAGATCAAGAGGTTCTATCTTTGTTGGAAACCAAAAAGGATTTTATTATAAAAATGACGGACGAATTTTTGAATATACGTTACTCAGGTAAAGAGCAACAGCATGATACTTTGAGGGCGTACCGGCAGGATAAACATAATACCAGCAGAGAGGAGTTGGTTGATAAATATAAATTAGATCCAAGCAAAAAAATTGTGTTTGTTATGGCTCATATTTTTCAGGATGCACCTCACGCACTGCCAGGTATGTATTTTCGTGACTATAAAAATTGGTTGCAAGTAACTTGTTTGGAGTTGGCTAAGAACCATGAAGTCGAGTTTTTGGTAAAAGAACATCCCAGTATAGATATATATAACGAATATGGCGTAATTGAAGATGTGTTAGATCAAATAGATTGTAAGCATAAAGTATTAGATAAAGATATTAATACTGCTTCTTTATTTGGCGTGGCCGATGTAATTGTGACGTGTGGAGGAACTGCGGGGTTGGAGTTTGCCTGTGCTGGAACCCCAATTTTGTTGGCCTCTAAACCACCGTATGCTTGTTTTGGTTGTGTAAAAACCACATCTTCTTGTGAAGAATATGTCAGAGAGTTGAGCAATCTTCATAATTACTCGAAGCTTTCAAAGGGCGAACAAGATATGATGAAACTTATTTTGTTTGCAATGACTTTTATAAATTCTCCAGCTCAACAACTGTGTGAAGGGAAAATGGATCGATTAGCTGTTAATGTTAATTCATTAGAATTTTCTAATTTGTTACATGATTTTTTGTATGCTAAAACGTGCAATCTTTTAAATATTAATATGCTTAATAATATATTCGGGATAGGTTACGATGCTTTCAAGCCTATTTAAGTTAAATGCTGGAGCATTGTTGTGCATGATGATTTTTGCTCCTGGCACTTGGCAGTATCCAAAGGCTGCTCTTATTTTGTTAATGATACTTTCTTATATTGTTGTTATTTATCGTGATGATTTGCTCTTTGGAAATTTGGAGAAACCACTCTTCAGGTTGGATGCAAAAATCATTATAACTGTTGTTTCTGTTTGTTTGTGTGGGTTGTTTTTCGTATTGCGAGGGGTGTTTTTTGGTAATGTTGGGGCTATGTATTCGTTTGGAACTTATGTGATTTGGCCTGTTTTTTATTTATTTATGGTTGGTGTTGTATCAACACCAAAAAAATTAGAGTTTGTTTTTCGTGTAATAGAATTTGCGTATGTATTGATTATTATTTATTCAGTGCAATTTTTTTTGCATTATTTCGGTTTGATAGGTGATTTTCTTCCATCGTTATTTAGAGACGGTGGTTTCGATGTTGTGGGCGGGGCTTTAACATTTAATATAATGCCAACCAATAGCCTGGGTTTTTTGTCGCCGTTTTTTTGTGCTATGTTTATTTTGTATCATAAGGATGATATGTTTTTAAGCAAAGGCATTTTGTATGTTGCACTTGCGGCTTGTTCTAGTGTTCTGTTTGTTATTTTATCTGGTAGAAGAGCCTTTATTTTGGCAACATTTTTATCGAGTATGATAGCGCTTTTTTTGGGGTGGTTTCTGAGGAAGGATAAGCATAATAACAATATTGTAGGGTTGTTTTTTATCAAGTTATTAATCGCATTAGTTTTAGTTGTTGTTTCGGCTGTGCTGTTGTTATTTATGTTTAATTTTAATTTTTCAGGTTTGTTCCATAGGTTTCTTGATGTGTTTGACCCTGGTCGCATGTTGTTTAGCATAACTGCTGTTGCGCATCATTTACAGATGCAGGCTTTGTGGAATGGTTTTTTGGTGCATCCGATTTTGGGCAATGGGTTCGGATATGTCGCTCATTATATTAGATCCTTACAACAACCTTGGGCATATGAATTAACATATATGGATTTATTGGCATCTACCGGTGTTGTAGGTGGGGCTGTATATTTATGCGCAATTATCGCTTTGTTTTGGGTGGCCATTAAGCTTTTGGTTAGATCAGGTAGCTCGATTGATAGGATGACATTGGTTGTGCTGGTGGCTTTATTTTCTATGTTATTAGCTAATTCTGTAGATCCATATTTAAATAAATTTGATGGATTATGGATGATCTTTCTTCCTATTGCTATGATAAATGCTTACATGGTTGATGCGAGGGCTTTTCATAATGAATAGTGATGTGATCTGTCAAAAAAGCATGTCTGTTATCATTGTTACCTACGAAAGTGACGATTGTATTGCCAAGTGTTTGGAGTCTTTGTTTGAGTTTTCGGATATTGATCTATCAGAGCTTGAGGTCATAGTTGTAGATAATTCTCCAAAGACTTCCGCACGCTTGCGTAATATTGTGCAAGGTTACCAAAATACAACTTTGATTGAAAATGAGCACAATAGTGGTTATGGGGGTGGTAATAATATTGGTGCTAAAGTAGCTTCAGGGGAATGTTTGCTTTTTTTAAATCCAGATACTGTGTTTATAGAGCCAGTTTTTTTGTCGGTATTACAATTATATAAAACAGACCAAACGCTTGGGGCAATTGGGGTTACTTTGGTAAGTGAAGGTATGCAGCATAATAATTGCTATGGATACTTCCCAGAGAAGCGTAATATTTTTAGGCTTTGCTTGGATAAAGCAATCCGGATTATTACGGGTAATTTACCGAAAAAAAATATTTATCCTTGGGGGGCTGCGCTTTTTGTAAAGCGTGATGACTTTATGCGCGCTGGATTATTTGATGAAAGTAATTTTTTGTTTCATGAAGAACCTGATTTATGTCATCGCTTATCTCCTAAGCGCTCGTTAATTCTTTCACAAAGGATTATTCATATGGAAGGAGCAACTTTTTCTTCTGTAGCATGGCGTAATAAAATATGGATGCAGTCGTTATTGTATTACATAGATAAATATGGTTTTAATAAAAATGCAATACTACGAAACTATATTATTATCTATTATTGTTGGTTATTTAAATATTTTTTATTTGGTCGATCCAAAATGGATTCTGTTAAAGATTTGATTGCTCTTATGAAAGAAGCTAAAAACAAGTCTTTTATTGCCCAGTAATTAAATCCCAACTTACAGGTGTGCCACGCTTCACGTTTCTAACAACTTTTTTGTTAAGTAGATCATCATAGTATTTTACTGGTAGGCCGTAGCCTGGTCTGATTGCTCGCATATTATCTTCTGTAATAATGTCTCCTGCCTGTAAATCTTCTACAATGTAAAGTGATCTGCGAAATTGTTTGGACTTTGTTTCTACTTTTCCGCAAATGTAGGTTGGTTTGCCTATGGCTTGCCAGGCGCGATTAGTTTCTTCCACTAAGTTTTTTAGCTCGTGTGGCTCTAAGGAAAAAGCGGAATCAACACCGCCATCAGCTCGTGATAAGGTAAAGTGCTTTTCAATAACTGTAGCTCCAAATGCCACGCTGGCTACTGCTACGCCAATTCCGAGCGTGTGATCAGATAGTCCTACCTGACAGTTAAACATTTTTTGTAAGTGTGGAATAGTAGCGATGTTTGCGTCGCTCGGTTTTGCAGGATATGCGCTAGTACATTTTAGTAGTACGAAATCGTTGCAACCAGCATTCCTCACGGTTGTAACTATTAATTCTAAATCAGTCAAATTAGCCATGCCTGTGGAAATGATCATTGGTTTCCCTGTAGATGCAACTTTGCGTATTAGACGCACATCGGTATTTTCAAACGATGCTATTTTATAACATGGTGCATTTAATTCTTCTAAAAAATCAACAGAGCTATAGTCGAATGGAGTACTAAAGCATATTAGCCCCAACTTTTTGCAGCGCTCAAAAATTGGCTTGTGCCATTCCCACGGGGTGTGTGCTTCATCGTATAGTTCGTATAAGGTTCTATTGTTCCATAAGCTTGCAGGGTCTTTAATAATGAAATCACCATCTTGTTTGTTAATAGTCATGGTGTTTGCAGTATAGGTTTGTAATTTTATTGCATGAGCGCCAGTTTTAGCGGCAGCTTCTACAATTTCTAGAGCTCGATCAAGTGATTGATTATGATTGCCCGACATTTCTGCGATAATAAATGGTCGATGTGTTTTGCCAATATTGCGATTTGCTATTTTAATATCATTATTCATATGTGTTGTTTCCATTTATGGTTTTAGTATATTCCAGTGTTTGCAGGGTAAATCCACTTTTCTCAAAAAGTTTTTGCGATCTTTTATTCTCTGGTAATATTTTAGCAGTGAGTTTTTTTATGTTGGGAAGATTGTTTTCACACCAATATATGGTTGCAGATAAAAGAGGTTTCCCAAGGCCTTGACTTATTTTGTTTGGGGCTAGATATATACTAATTTCAGCTGAGTTATTCGTAATATCCAATCTAGTTACGCCAATGTCTTCTGCAGAAAGTGTTGCTATGAAAATATATCTACTAGGCATTTTTAAAGCTTTTTTTAACCATTTGAGATGTTCATCGTAAGTAATAGGGTTTGGTGAAAAAGAGTTTTTTCTAACAGAATCACTATTTCTCCAATGATATAGTTTTTCGGCATCAGATAGTTTTGCGTTTCTTAAAAAAATCTTGTTATTTTCTTTCATAAGCAAAGTAGTTCTTTTTTTACTCGTCCTGTTCCTTGCGCATCAACCAGTTTTATACAATTTTTGCTCATTTGTAGCATACCATCTTGATCCGTTAATAAAGCATTTAACTGTCTTTTAATATCTGATACTTTTATATTTTTTGCTTTACCAAGAGATTTGGCTACCTTGGCTTTCGCAAGTATGTTTACAATTTTATCTTGGTTGTCAGCCATACTGCAAACAATTGAAGGCAATCCTAGGCAGCATCTTTCCCAGCTGGTAGATCCACCAGCTCCTATTGCCAGGTCGGCGTTTTGCATTAACTTGGCAATATTATCTACTTGGCAATGAAAATTTATCTGTGCAAAATTGCTGCAATAATTTTGCAATTCATTTATGTGTTTATTTTGCTTGCCAACGACTACGTCTATCTGTAGCTCTGGTTTTTTTAGGTTGAGAATAGCATCCAATGTTAAGCGGGTCATATTTAAACAATCAGCACCGCCAAAAAATACAAAAATTCTCGATATGCTGCCGTCTCTTTTTCGTAACTTACAACGCTCTACTTTAAACTGTTCTCTTAGTAAGGCAAATTTTGGCCCTAATAATTGAATGCATGATGTGGGTAATAAGTTTTGATAGCTGTTTGCTTGATCGCTGGGTAAACTTTGGTCTAATAAAATGTCGCAACTATGGTGTCGATTTGCTAAATCATCAATTACCATGATTTTTTTTGTGTAGTTTTTTACTTTGTTTTCCCAAACTTGGTCAAAACCATAGTTATCAAGCACCAGCCAGTCTGCTTTGATTGATGATTTTGTTAAAATACTAATGGTCTGTTCTGCATCGGCAATTTGTTTATTTTTTGGAAGCTGTTTTATATCATAAATTTTTTCGTATGAATCGTTGTTTGTTGTTAGTTCAAAAACCTCGAAACCACTATCATAAATTAGTTTGTTTAAATTTCCAGACAGACTGCGGCAGATGAATGAAACACTTTGGCCACTATCTCGTAAAGATTTTGCTAAAGTTAGACAGCGCATTACATGTCCAGATCCTATTTGCAATGAGGCATCAACCCTGAAAATTATTTTTTTACTATTTATTTCTGATTGCATGCAGGTAAAAATAGGTTTACAGCTGTTTGTTTAATTCCTTTAAGTCGGCAATATTAAGGAAGTGGTGGTTGGTCGCAGAATTGTATTCGAATCCCGTTTTTACATAGTTGCCACATTCACTAAGTTTATTCTTAAGGTAATTAGTTTCATGTTGAAAACTAATAGTTGGAGTAATGACGAAATGGTCGTCAAACTCTATGGTTAAGTGAGAATCATCCGCGGGGCACATGATTTCATGTAATTTTTCGCCAGGTCTGATTCCAATAATTTTAATTGATAGATCACTCCCAAATGACATAGCAAGATCAGTGATTTTTATAGATGGAATTTTTGGAACGAAGACTTCGCCACCTTGCATTCTGGCGAAGGACTGTAATACAAATTCTACCCCTTGCGGTAGTGTTATCCAGAAGCGAGTCATTCTTTCGTCAGTTATTGGTAATACTTTATTTCCATTGCTAACTATTTTTTTGAAGTATGGAACGACAGAGCCTCTAGATCCGACAACGTTACCATATCTGACTACTGCAAAACGAAGTTGTCTAGAACCTACCATATTATTGGCTGCCACAAATAACTTATCTGAAGCCAGTTTCGTTGCTCCGTAGAGATTTATAGGGTTGGCCGCTTTATCTGTTGAAAGAGCTATTACTTTCGTTACTTCATTTTTAATAGCAGCTCTGACAACATTTTCAGCGCCATGGATGTTGGTTTTGATGCATTCCATTGGATTATATTCTGCAGCCGGTACTTGCTTGAGTGCTGCAGCGTGCACAACATAGTCGACATTTTGCATGGCTTGTTCTAAGCGATCATAATCCCTTACATCACCGATAAAAAACCTCATACAAGGATCAGTAAACTCTTGTTGCATTTCAAATTGTTTTAGTTCATCACGTGAATAGATGATTATTTTTTTTGGTTTATAACGGGTTAAAATTGTTCTTGTAAAACACTTTCCAAATGAACCTGTACCGCCTGTGATTAATATCACTTTATCATTCAACATTGTTACTAACTCCTGCTGCTATTTATCTTACGCGAAATAGTGGTTGCAAAACTGCGCAATTTAGATGTTCGTGTAGCGTCTTATCGGCAACCACCTGTTTTAATAGGCCAAAAATCTTATCATAAACTTGTATCATGTAGTTAATGTCTTCTTTTGTATGAGCATAACTTACATTATGCGTGCCGAAAGTTAAGATACCATGTTTTAGGGCCTCCTGCATCCATAAGGTCTTTAACTCATTGCTTGAGTAACCATTAACATCCTGAAACAATAAAAAGCTCCAGGATGGGTGCCCTGAGGTTTTAATGGCTTTTTGTAACTCGTGTTTGTTAATTAATTTGTTAATTTCGTCGCATATTAAAGAGCCGCTTTCTGCGATTTTAGTTAAAACATTTTCTCTTTGTAATTTATCTAATACTGCAATGCTGGCAGCAAGTGATAGTGTTTCACCGCCAAAAGTGAAAGAGAAAAAGATGTCTTCTAGTAGGCGCATATATTTTTCTTTACCGGCTATTGCTGAAAGTGGATAGCCGTTGGCCATGCCTTTGCCAAAAGTGGCTATATCAGGCACAACATTGAAATATTCTTGGGCGCCGCCTAAGGCAAATCTGAAGCCGGTTATCATCTCATCAAAGATTAATAATGCGCCATTTTTGTGCGTTAATTCCTTTACCTGTTGTAGAAAATCATTTTGAGGATATTCTACATTCATTGGTTCCATGATCACTGCAGCAACTTTGCCGTGGAGGGTGCTAAAAATTTCTTCTAAGCTTGCTATGTCATTATATTTGAATCTGTGAGTTAAAGCTTTTGTAGAGTTTGGCACTCCCATGTCACGCGATGTGGAGCCAATATACCAATCTTGCCATCCGTGATACCCACAAACCGCTATATGTTCTCGCCCAGTATAGGCTCTAGCGACTCTAATTGCGCCACTGGTGACATCAGATCCATTCTTACCAAATCGTACCATTTCTGCGCATGGAACAAGTGAAATAATTCTTTCTGCCAGCTCAGCCTCAAGCGGGTGAGCTAAAGAAAAAGTCACGCCATTCTGTAGCTGTTTTTTAACGGCATCATCAACGTCTGGATCTTGGTATCCTATGCTAATAGCGAGTAAACCGCTTACGAAATCTATATACTCATTATCGTCTATATCCCAAACATGTGATCCTTTGCCTTGTTTTATGAAATAGGGTGAGACGCCGTAAGGAAATTGTGTGTGACTCTTACTAAAAGTTTGGGATCCCAACGGTATGCTTTTTAATGTTCTTTTTAGATATTGTTCGGATTTTTCATATCTATGTTTCATTTTATTGTTCCTCAATTAAATATTGTCGGTCAGCTTTGAGTGATTTTAGCATGCCTTCGTTACATGTGATGTTGTCATTGATTTTTTTAAGTTCCGGATGTTGCGTAAGTAAGTCTATTATGTCATTCATGTTAAAATCAGGTTTTTTTGGGTATAGGTTTTCATAAATTTTAACAATAAGGTTAAAGTCTTCTGGTTCATCTACTGTCCATCTTAAATTTGCAAGGTTCTTATTGTTTGTAAATTGTCCTATTTGGTATCGGTCTGGATGTTGGTAGACAAATGGTGTGACATGCTCTCTGTGTGAAGGTAGCTTTGCCTCATGCCAGGCGTCAGACAATACCGAAATCTTCATGATTTCAACATCCAACCCATCCGGAAATGAGCGCGTTATGGTATTAGATGTGTAGTCAAAGTTGCCATTTAAGTGATGCTCAATCACAGCATCGATAACCGCATGATCAATTAGTGGGCAATCAGCTGTTAGCCGAACCACGTGTTGTGGTTGGTATTTTTCTGCTGCATTGTAAAACCTATCTAGGACATCATTTAAACTGCCTCGAAAGCAGGCAATATTATTTTGTGCGCATAACTTAGCTATTGCATCATCACTTGCATCATTACTCGTTGCAACTAGTAATTTGTCAATATTTCTGCAGCGAGTAATTCGCATAATTTGCAGAATTAACATGGGCTGTTTGAGGATTGGCAGCAGTACTTTATTTGCCAACCTGGTTGAAGATGCTCTGGCTTGTAAAATTGCTAATGTTTTCATTTATGTCCACAGTGTTGGGTCAATTATATTTAAATCGTTGACGTTATATTTAGAAAAATCAATATCGACAGGTAGGTCTTTATTTGCATTTTGTAATATTTCTTCTAACTCTTTTGCTGATGTTACGCCGACTAACAACTTAGAAATTGATTTTTGTTGTAGAACGAATTTTAAGGCCATTTGTAGTGGTGTGATTTTGTGTTTTTCACAATCATTATGGAATGTTTTTATGTATGGGGCAGCTTGCGGTAATTTTGTAATAGCTGCATTTAAATCCATTAGTAATAGTCCTTGTAGAAACACTGATCTACAGTGGATTTCTATACCTTGGCTCACCAAATGTTCTAGGTAATTGTTATGTATTAGGCGTTGGTCGAAAATATTAAGAGGTACCTGCAAAATATCAACATCATTGTGCTTGGACAAAATAGTTTCAATTTGCTTTTGATTATAAACAGAGATACCTATTTTTTTGACCTGTCCGGAGTCTCTTAGCTGTCGCATTGTATTCCAAACTTCTGCACCAATTTTACCTATTATATCGTCAGCTTTATGTACTAGTAGCGCATAAATATTGTGTGTTTGTAAGTGAGATATTGATTTTTTAAAGGCTGATAGTATTTGTTTTGTTGCTCTTTCTTGTGTGTGTAAATGGGGTGTTTTAGTTATTAGTTTGAAAAAATCATCGCCTGTAGTAGCTTCACCCAATACGCTTTCGCTATTTCCATATTCTGTGGCGGTATCTAATGTGTTAATGCTATGATTTTTTGCAATATTTAAAATTTTTAAAACTTCACTATATGGAACTTGGCCGCGAGTATTTGCAATACCATAATTTAGGCCAAACTGTGCTGTTCCAAGGGCCAACTTCATCGTATGATCTCAGAGAGCTTATTAATAATATATTTTTGTTGTTCGTCTTTTAGTTTTGGATATAGTGGCAGAGTAATAGCTTCTTCATAATATTTTTCCGCTTCTGGAAAATCACCATAATGAAAGCCAAGATTTTCATAGTATGGTTGTGTATGCACTGGAATGTAGTGCACCATAACCCCAATACCAGCATCCCTAAGTTCAGAAAATATTTGTTTCCTGGTTTTTGTGACTTGATCAAGTTTTAAGCGAATAACGTATAGATGGTATGCAGAATAGTTATGCTCTTCTTCATAGGGAGTTATTACAGGTAGGTCTTTTAATGCGTAATTGTATGTTTTAACTAATGCGTGTCGTTTTGAAACAAACTCATCTAATTTTTTTAATTGGCTGTAACCTAGCGCGCATTGTATGTCAGTTATGCGATAGTTGTATCCTAAATCGTGTTGTTCGTAATACCAAGGGCCATTGTTTTTATTGTGCATTAAATCTGCATTTTTGGTAATTCCATGCGTGCGCAGCATAAGTAACTTGTTTGCTAATTTTTCATTGGTTGTTGTAATCATTCCGCCTTCACCTGTGGTTATGATTTTTACCGGATGAAAGCTGAAGACAGTTATATCGGAGTATTGGCAATTACCAATTGGTTCCCCTAAATATTTACCGCCGAGTGCGTGGCACGCATCTTCAATAATATAAAATCCATATTCATCGGCTAGGCTTTTGATTTTTTTCATATTACAAGATTGACCTGCAAAATGTACGGGAATGACGGCCTTTGGCAATGAATTTGTTTTTTTTGCAGCAATTAGTTTTTCTTCTAATTTTTTTGCGGACATATTGTAGGTTTTAGTGCAAATATCAACGAAATCAATTTTTGCTCCACAGAACAAAGCGCAGTTTGTAGAGGCTACAAAGGTGTTCGGAGTGCTCCAAACGGTATCATTTTTTCCGATGTCTAGAGCAAGACAAGCAAGGTGTAATGCCGCAGTGCCATTTGCAACAGCTATAGCAAAGGGAACTTTGCAATAAGTAGATAGTTCTTTTTCAAATTTTTCTACGGCTGGTCCTTGTGTTAGCCAGTCAGACCGTAAAACATCGACTACTGCCGCAATATCATTTTCAGTAATATCTTGGTGACCGTAAGGGATATACATAGCTTAGTGTCCTATTAAATTTTTGCAAAATCTTTGTATACGTTCGCATGCATCCTTTAGCGTATCTTCGTTAAGAGCAAAAGACAACCTAAAGTAGAGAGGCATGCCAAAAGCTGAACCAGGAACAACAGCCACGCCCTCTCGTTCCAAGAGTAATGTAGCAAAGTCAACATCATTTTTTATTTTACCTAAGTATTTTTCGCAGCAAAAAAAAGCATAAAAACTGCCGTTTGGTGGCGTGCAGCACAGCTTTGTATTGTTGTGTAAAGCGTTAACTATGAGGTCACGTTTTTTTTGTAATAATGCAGTATGTTGTTTTATAAATTCATCTGTTCCTGTTAAGGCTGCAATCGCCGCATATTGAGATATTGAGGATGTGTGATAGGTGGTTTGACTTTGTAGGGTGTTAATTTTTTTTATTAGATCTTTATTACCAAGACCATAACCCAAACGCCAACCGGTCATGGCATAAGCCTTTGATACCCCGTTGGCAATAAAGGTTCTAGGGTAAAGTCGTGGTTCCACCTCTAAAATATTTGTAGTTATTTGGTTGTCAAAAGTAATATGTTCATAGATATCATCAGATAGTATTTGCACATGTTCATGTTTTAGTAATATATCAGCAATTTTGCGCAGATCTTGTTTTGATAATATCGTTCCTGTTGGGTTGTTTGGGTAGTTAAGAATCAGCCATTTAGTTTTATGGTTGATCATTTCCTCTAGTTGTTGATAATTTGGTTTTAACCCGTCGCCATTATCTTCACAAGTAATAAAGCGTGGGGTGCCACCGGCTAATTTTACCATATCAGGATAGCTAACCCAGTATGGAGTGGGTATTAAAACTTCATCACCAGGATTAAGGCTTGCAAAAAGGGCGTTGAAGATAACCTGTTTACCGCCACAACCAACTGTAACTTGTTCTGTAGAATATTCGAGCCGCTTTTGGTTGTAATATCTTCTTGTGATTGCTTCGCGTAATTCTATAACTCCGTTTACGGGGGTGTATTTGGTTAGGTTGTTTTCTATAGCTTTAATTGCCGCCAATTTTATATATTCAGGAGTTGCAGCATCTGGTTCGCCAACTGCTAGGCTTATAATGTGCTTTCCATTGGCTTTTAATTCTTTGGCTTTTTGGGCTAACGCAATGGTTGGTGAAGGTTTAATTTCAGACATTCTATTGGCATAAGTAGGCATATAGCACCTATTTGGTTATGTTGAGTATCTGGTTGATTGCCAAATTGGCGTCCCCAAGGGGAGTCGAACCCCTGTTTACACCGTGAAAGGGTGGTGTCCTAGGCCTCTAGACGATGGGGACCTTTGGTTTCTTATTTCTGGTGGAGCTAGGCGGGATCGAACCGCCGACCTCTTGCATGCCATGCAAGCGCTCTCCCGGCTGAGCTATAGCCCCTCCTGCCAAAAAGGTAGCCATACTAGCGCAGCAGCTTTGCTTATGTCAAGCAGAGAATCGTTCTCTATAAAAATTGTTGGCGGCAATATGCCTCAGGAAGCGAATTGGATTAATGTCAAAAATGGCGTTAATATAGATTCTCATTTAACTGGCAATTTTATGTCAAATTAAATGAAAACTGCCAGATTAAGTTTGAACTTTTACACAACCTTACATCTTTCACGACAGAAAAATCTCATTAAGCTTTGCCTAAAACAATTAATGTTTTACAGTAAACCTCCTTTGATTAATAACTCAACGGAGCTTTGCTTATGATTTTTTGTCTAGTACTACAGATCATCTCTACTTTGGGTTGACAGGTTAAATTACTCCTCCCATTTTACCCAGCTAAATATGTTGCGTATGTTTTGATTTGCTTTGATTTGTTCAAAAATTGTTATTTCTTTGTTATGGTTTTTTTCAACAGCTGGTAATAACTCTAACAATTCTTTTTCACTTAAAGCTATGATGCCGCTATCATCTGCGAAAATTATGTCTCCCGCAACAATATCAACGCCACCGCAGTTTATCTTTTGCTGAAATTCACCAAAGTGTTCATTTCTGCTAACTGCTGGATATATAGAACGTGCATAATATGGAACCCCGACTCGTTCAATACCTTCTGGATCACGACAATTACCATCTATAATTATTCCGGCCAACCCTTTTTGTTTGGCGATAGTTGCAAAAATTTCTCCTGCAACTGCTTTTTTAGTATCGCAGCTATCTACAACCAATACATCGCCTTGTTTGGCTTTTTCAAGACCCCGTAGTACTGCATTGGCGTTGTCATGGCTTTTTACAGTAAAAGCAGTGCCGATCATCTTGGTGTTAGTGGTTATGGGTTTTATGCCGTTACCTAGGATGCGTGTTTTAGGGTATAGGTCACAAAAAAAAGTTGTGCCGTAATTAAGAGCTACCGATAGGTTATTGTTTTTTATAGTTGTCATGATCGTGATCATAACATATTGGTGGTTTTTTGTTAGCCAATGAATTGTTACAATAAAAATAATTTGCTAATTTTTTAGGATGATAATATGTGTAACATGTTTACTAAAAATCTAAATGATATTTCTTATCGGTTGCGACATAACGCGTTACATAAAATATCGACGGATCATTATTTAAAAAAGTATTTTGATATTCCGCGGCTAGATTCCAAAGAGCGCGTGGTTGTGAGTTTTACGACTTTGCCAGATCGGATTGAGTATTTAAGCGCGATGATTAATAGTCTACTTTCACAAACGCGTCGGCCAGATGCTATTTATCTTTGTGTGCCTGAGATATCTCAGCGCAAAAAGACGCGTTATGTTGTGCCACAGGAAATTTTGAATAATAGGGCAATTACTATAATTACGGCTGATAAGGATTATGGGCCGGCGACCAAGTTGATTCCTGCTTTTTTAGCCGAAAGAAAGAATCCTGATACCAAAATTATTATTGTAGATGATGATCAAGTTTATCCGCGCTATCATCTTGAGTGTTTAAATAATTGGGCAAATTTGTTGCCTAATTCTGCCGTTGGTGGTGCAGGATGTTTTATGCCGGACAAATATCCGCCAAGCAAAGTATTAGGTAAAGATAGTGTTGTTGGTTCATCGTTACGTCTGTCGGCAGATAAGTTAAGTTATTTGACCCAGGTTGATATTTTATTTGGTTATGCTAGTTATGTGGTGAGACCAAGATTTTTGAACGATCAATTGTTGGATTATAGTGGCGCACCAACGGCTGCTTTTTTTGAGGATGATGTTTGGGTTAGTGGTAATTTAGCTAGAAATGGTGTTGATAGGTATGCTTTTCCATGTTTAGGCAAAAGATTTTCTCCAGCTTCCTCAAAGAAAACTAGGCACACTGGGGCGTTGTGTACTGAAGAAAATGTAAATTATCAGAACATGGATATCATATATGATTATTTTAGAGAATATTGGTAGGGAATTCGGCCTATGGTACTTGCCTTAATTCGTGGTGCGGCCGTATTTGTCCTCAAACCTTACAATATCATCTTCGCCAAGATAACTTCCTGTTTGAGTTTCTATGATTATTAGTGGTTCTGTTCCTATGTTTTCTACTCGATGTTTATGTTTTACTTTGATGTATGCTGATTGATCGACTTCGAGTATTAACTCTTTATCATGATTGATAACTTTAGCTTTGCCGCTAACGACGACCCAATGTTCATTGCGATGGTTATGCAGCTGTAGACTTAGTTGAGCACCTGGGTTTACTACAATTTGTTTGACTAGGTATCCTTGGCCTTTGGCTAGTGTTTTGTAGTTTCCCCAAGGTCTGATCACCGTTGCGTGATGCTTGTGTAATTCAGAGTCTTGTTCTTTTAAGTGTTCGTAGATTTCTTTTACTTCCTGAGTATTATTTTTGTTTGCTATTAGTAATGCATTTTCACTGTCAACCACTACTAAATTTTCCACGCCAACGGCACCGATAAAGCGATCCTCACTTTTTATAGTACAATTTTTACTGTTTTTTACTAATACATTGCCTTGGATGCGATTATTATTTTGGTCTCCCGGGATAAGGTCGCCAAGTGCCCTCCAGCATCCAATGTCACTCCACCCTATTGAACAGGGCACGACGGCGGCATTAGTTGTTTTTTCCATTAGTGCATAATCGAATGAAATTTTTGGAACTAGTTCAAATGTTTTTGAGTCTATTGTTGTTGAGGAGATGTGTTGCGAATTTTTTTTGTTAGCTGATGCTAAGCAATTCTTGGTTTTTTCAATGACATTTGGACAATGCTCAGCCATTTCGCTGATAAGTACATCAGCTCTTGCACAGAACATGCCGGAATTCCATAGATAATCGCCAGATGCTAGAAATTCTTTTGCAGTTTTAAGGTCTGGCTTTTCTGCGAAACGCAAAACAGAATTGCCTTGATGTTTTATATAGCCGTAACCCGTAGCAGGGGATGTCGGCTTGATTCCAAAAGTTACTATTTTTCCGGACTCAGCTAGTTTACCAGCATCATCTACAGCTTTAGCAAAAGCTTGTTGGTCTTTTATTAAGTGGTCAGCGGTTAATACCAATAGGATGGCCGTTTCATCGTAATTATCTATGATATCAAGAGCTGCCATAGCAATAGCTGGAGCAGTGTTACGTCCAAAAGGTTCTAGAATGAAGCTTAATTCTAGATTTTTATTTTGTTCTTCTAGCGCTTCTTTATATTCATTTTGGATTTTATGGAAAAGCTCTCGATTAGTTACGGTCATTATTCTGGTTATGTCTGGTAGCGCTGCAGCTCTGAGTAGTGATAGTTGCAAGAGACTGTGTTTATTATCTGGCTTAATGAATGGTTTTGGGTGTGTGTCTCTAGATGCAGGCCATAGTCTTGAGCCGACACCACCGCATAGAATCACAGGAACTATTGCCACCATTTTTAGATATCCTCTTGATTAAAATTATGCATCGCTTTATCCATTAATTGGCTTGGACGAATTCTCTGTAAAGAATGTAACATATTGCTAGGGATTTTTGGATTATCTTGCGCGAGTTTCTTTATTAAGTTGCCAATATCGTCTCTCGTTGGATTTTCTTTGCCTTCACATGTTTTGTGTAAAATTGGTAGATTTTTCGCGATTGCATATTCTGCTATGTCTTTTTCTTGGCAATAACAAAGTGGGCGAATGACGATATTTCCGCTTTTAGCAAATAGTTTGGGGGGCATAGAAGCGATTTCTCCCTGATAGAAAATAGACATTAGCAGGCTGGTGATGAGATCTTCTCGATGATGCCCCAAGGCTATTTTAGTAAATCCATGTTCTTTAGCGTAACTATAAATAATGCCGCGCCTTAATCTGGAACAGAGCATGCAGTAACGATTTTTTTCAGCCTTTTGTTTAACTATGGAATAGATGTCTTCATTATGAACTACGTAATTTAGTTTTAATTTTTTCAGCCAAATCTCTAGCTCTTTAGTATCGAAACCGGGAAGCCCCGGGTTTAAAATAAAAACGGTTAATTCAAACTTACTTTTTGATCGTGGCTGTAATTGTTTTAATATGTCAACCATTACTAAAGAATCTTTCCCGCCAGATAAACAGGCTAGCACTTTATCTCCACCCGCAATCAATTTGTAATCAGAGATAGCTTTCCCTGTGTAGTGACGTAGTTTTTTTTCTAGTTGTGCGGCTCTATTGCTCATGTGTAGATAATGTTACAATAATTCCAGTTTTGGCTAAATGTTTTTATTGTTTTTCCTTTATTTTCTTGATCGGGTGACCCCAATTCTAATTTTGATAGATTATGGCTAAAGTTGATCGAGTAAGTTCATGGAGGTCCCCCGGACAAGACGGGGGATGACTCCGAAGTAGAAAGATTTGGGTTAAAATTAGAATTGCTGTATTTATTGGCAATTAGTGATTGTCGCATGATGTTTTTGCTCGGACGGTGACTTAAGTCGAAATTTTATGGGTAATTTTGTGAATATGGTGAGTGAATTGTAACAAAAATATAAACTGAGAATAAATTTGTGATAACGCTTCAAAATATAGAGTTGGCACGTGGTACAAAATTGCTATTTGCCTCTGCCAATGTTTCATTTTATGACAAGCAGAAAATTGGGATAGTAGGCAAGAATGGTAGTGGTAAGACTTCCTTGTTTTTGTTATTACAGGGGTTGTTAGAATCAAGTGCTGGCAATGTTTTATTCCCAGAAAAACTACGAATAGTTACCATAGAACAAGAAGTGCCGGTAAGTGATAAAAGCGCTTTGGATTACGTGATTGATGGTTGCCTAGAGCTTAAAGAGTATCAGAAAGCTTTGAAGGAAGCTGAGTTCAAGCAAGACGGGCTGAGAATTGCTGAATTATATGATCTCATACAGCAAATAGATGGCTTTAGTGCGGAGGCAAGAGCCGCAAAAATTTTAAAAGGGCTCGGCTTTGCCGAGAAAGAAATGACATCTAGTGTCAATTCTTTATCTGGAGGGTGGCGCATGCGTTTGAACATTGCCAGATCGCTTTTTGTTCCGTCAGATGTTTTATTATTGGATGAGCCAACTAATCATTTGGATTTGGATGCGGTGATTTGGCTTGAGAAATGGTTGCAACAATATCCTGGTTTATTAATGTTTATTTCACATGATCGCGAGTTTTTAGATGAAATTGTTGATCATATTGTGCAGATAGAAAATAAAGAATTAAAGATTTATAGCGGTAATTATTCCGGCTTTGAGAAACAGCGCATTGCGGCATTGGCTGTGCAGCAGCAACAGCATGAAAAGCAGCAAAAGCAAATTGAACATATAGAATCATTTATTAGAAGGTTTAAGGCGAAGGCAACAAAAGCGCGTCAAGCCCAGAGTCGCGTGAAGGCTTTGGCGAGGATGCAAGAAATCATGCCTGCTCATATAGACTCTCCGTTTTCATTTGAATTTATCAAGCCAGTTACTATGGCAAATCCTTTGTTGTTATTGCAGGGGGTTAGTTTTTCTTATACAGATAAACCGGTGCTGAATAATGTTTGTTTTCAGTTGAATTCTCAGGATAGGATCGCGTTATTAGGGAGAAATGGTGCTGGTAAATCCACGTTAATTAAGTTGTTAGCTGGTAAGCTAAGGATTGAAGTGGGTCGTGTGACTCACAATAAAAAATTAAAAATAGGCTATTTTGCTCAGCATAGTTTGGAAGAGTTAGATGGTAGCGCGAGTCCTTTGGGAAATTTGCAAAAAATTGCAGTAAATGAGGCGCCGGGAAAATTGCGAGCATTTTTAGGTGGTTTTGATTTTCGTGATGACATGGCTTTGATGCCAGTAAAAAATTTGTCAGGTGGTGAAAAGGCTCGTTTAGCATTAGCTCTTATTGTTTGGCAAGCTCCTGACGTTTTATTATTGGATGAGCCGACAAACCATCTTGATTTGGATATGCGGCAGGCGCTTGTTTTGGCATTGCAGAATTATGATGGTGCTGTAGTTTTAGTTTCGCATGATCGCTTTTTATTGAAGCAAGTTGTTGATGATTATTGGTTGATTAGTGACTCGCAGGTGAAAAGATTTAATGGCAATCTTAAGGAATATCAAACGTTCTTGTTAAAAACTGATAATATGGAAAAAAGCTCTAAAAAAGTTAATGATAAAAATATAAAAAAACAGGCGGTTGTGCTAGAGAGGAAAATCGATAAATTACAGCAACAAATTATTGAGTTAGAAAAGCTTATTGCTGAATTGAGTTTAAATCCGAGTAAGAACATGAATGAGTTGCAGGAAATCACTCAGCAGAGGTTGGTTTTTATAAAACAGCGTGAAGATTATGAGGACGAGTGGTTGCAGGTTATGGATGGCTAGGGCTTTTAATCTGTTATCCATCAATATGAGCTGTTAAACTGTATAGCATTATGGATAAAGATTATATTAAATGGTTGGAAGGGGAGTCTTTGCTTTTCAACGCTAAATGCCTTGCTAAAATAGTATCTGGTAAAAGCTCCCAGTGGGGTAAGGGTTATGCAAAACCCGAAGGGTTTCATGCTGTGCAGGCTGCGCCGGTATGGTTTAGTGCTTATCCACCAGCTACCATCACCAAACAAAATCAATCAATTTTGCAATTTTTTGCTGATGCTGAGCTTTGGAAGTTATTTAGTAAAATTGGCGTCAAAGCGTTGCATACAGGGCCAATGAAAAAGGCTGGAGGTCTTGAGGGTAAAAAGTATACGGAAACTGTTGACGGTTGGTTTGATCGAGTGAAACTGGATATTGATAGCTCTTTTGGTGATGAAGAAGATTATTTGCAAATGGCGAGTGCAGCCAAGCAGTGTGGAGCTATTTTGGCTGGAGATATCGTGCCTGGACATACCGGTAAAGGTGCTGATTTCTTGTTGGCATTGCGTAATTATGAAGATTACCCTGGAATCTATTCTTTAATCGAAATTAGGCAAGAAGATTGGGGTTTGTTGCCAGAAGTTGAAGGCGAATGGGATTCTATTAATTTAAGTAAGGGTGCTGTAAGAAACTTATATGAAAATGGTTATATTCCGGGCGATTTGGAGAGGGTGCTCTTTAGTGTGCCTGGTTCTGATGTTGAGTTAACCGGTTGGGATGCAACTGGCGAAATTATAGGTGTTGATGGAATTAAGCGTCGGTGGGTCTATTTGCACTATTTTAAAGCGGGTCAACCTACTATGAACTGGCTTGATCCATCTCATGCAGCAGAGCGAATTATTGCAGGAGACATAATCAAGAGCATAACTGTTTTGGGAAATAAGATTTTACGTTTGGATGCCAATCCGTTTTTGGGTATCGAGAAAAATAGTGATTCTGTTACCACTTGGTCAGAAGGTCACCCATTATCAGTTAATGCTAGCAATAATATTGCTTGGTTGGTTCGAAAATTAGGCGGTTGGTCTTTTCAAGAGTTGAATTTGACCCTAGATGCCGTTAAGGCTTTTAGTGAATATGGTGCAGATTTGTCTTATGACTTTATTTCGCGTCCGGCTTTGCAGCATGCGATTTTGACGAAGGATGCTAGTTTTTTAAAGTTTATGTTGGACTTGATGCGAGACTATCAAATTGACCCAAGCATTTTGATTCACGATATGCAAAATCATGATGAGATTACCTATGAGTTAGTGCACTTTTTAGAGCATGCAGATGATGAGTTTGTTTATGCTGGTAAATCAATGTTAGGTAAAGATTTGCGAGATAAAATTAGATCAGAGATGGAGTCTTTGGCGATAGGTGAGCATGCGCCATATAACCAATTATCTGGAAATGGTTTATGTACTACTTTTACTGGCTTGGTCGCAACGCGATTGGGCGTTCGAGATTTGAGCAAAATCACCGAAGATCAAAAAGAGCAGATCAAACGGGGTCATTTGTTAATGGCAATTTTCAATGCACTACAGCCGGGGGTTTTTGGTCTATCTGGTTGGGACTTGTTGGGAGTCTTGCCATTGTCCCTTAAAGATTTGGGTGATTTATTGTCCGATGGTGATTATAGATGGCTTAATCGAGGCGCTTATGATTTGTTAAATTTAAAGAATGGTGTTGCTGATGCTGTTTTGCCTAGAGCCAAGCAGCTGTATGCTTCTATTGAAGAACAGTTATTAGACGAAGATTCTTTTGTGAGCCAACTAATTAAAATT
The DNA here is from genome assembly GCA_016936855.1 of Gammaproteobacteria bacterium. Classification (GTDB taxonomy): domain Bacteria; phylum Pseudomonadota; class Gammaproteobacteria; order UBA9339; family UBA9339; genus JAFGXA01. The sequence goes on from JAFGXA010000047.1 coordinate 45,471, forward strand.
ATGGGGATTCGTGAAAAATATAAGATTCACCTGTCAAAGCAATTGGCGGTTCTAGATTCTAAAAGTAAATCTGTTATTATGCTATTGCACCTTTTGCCAGATGATTTGGGCTTTGAAATTACAGCAATTAATTTTGGTAATGATGAGGTTGAAGAAGTTGTTGATTTAAGGTTGTTATCAGCTGATAAGAGTGCCTCTTGCTGGAAAATTTTTGATTTATTGAGAGGAAAAGAGGAGGATAATTTTCTTTCAGGTGATAGTCTGCAAGTTAAATTATCTGCATTTAGTGCTAAAGCTTTATTAATTAAGGGTAACTGTTCGCCCGTCATTCCGGCAGTCGCTGGAATCTAGAGGCATTAAACAATATTATAATTTTTGTTTTAATTGTCTCTGGGTCCTGGCGTCCGCCAGGATGACGTATAAAGAATCTAGGATGACGTATAAAGAAGCCAGGATGACGTGAAAAAGAGCTGGGATTACGGGTGAACAGATACGATTAAGGAATGTAAATAATGAAAAGAACGATACGTTATTTTGTGTTTTTACCGTTGATGCTTTGCGGTTTTGGCGCTTTTGCCACAACTTTTAAGTTAATAAATGTTCCAGTTGCAACCATGTATAAAAGTGCATCACAGAATTCAGAAACAATATCGTCAGCTATTTATGGCAGTAGAGTTAAAATAATAAATACCAGGCGCAATTGGAGCAAAGTCGAAACAGATGATGGATATCAAGGCTGGGTTAAATCTCGTAATTTAATTAATCAATATAGATTAGATGGTAATTATAAAGCAAAAGTTACTAATTTATTTGCGCGTATTTATCGCGCTTCAAGTTTACATCAAAAGCCCATTATGAGTGTGGCTTTTGGCACAATGCTGTCTGTTAGTAAAACCGAAGACCCCAGATGGGATAAGGTGTATTTGTTAAATGGTAAGCAGTATTGGATTCGAAGTGGAACATTGAAGTTGAATCCAAAGAATTTAACGTTAAAGCAAATGGTGGCATTAACTAGGAAATTTGTGGGATTGCCTTATACTTGGGGTGGGGTCTCTACTTTCGGTTTTGATTGTTCAGGTTTTGTGCAATTTATGTTTCGGCAGATGGGTATTGTTTTGCCGCGTAATGGCGTGGATCAAGCCGCTTGGCCAGGTTTTATAAAAGTGTCAAAAAATGATTTAAAGCCAGGGGACGCCATGTATTTTGGTTACAATAAGGTAATAAGTCATGCTGGTATTTATATAGGTAACGGCAAGTTTGCTGATATCACCATGTTTAATACTTCGGATTTACAGATTAGTGATTTTTCTAATCCTCATTGGCAAAAATTATTTATTGCAGCTAGAAGACTAAAAACCAATCTTGCTAACATTCAGCCGCTTAGCGCCAGTATGATGAAAAAAATGCAGCAATATACTTGGCACAAAGGTTGCCCGGTTGCATTACAAGATCTAAGCGCATTACGTGTTACCTATTATGGTTTCGACAAGAAAACACATGTAGGGACTTTAGTTGTTAATAGAAAATTTGCGCCAGAGATTAGTGAACTTTTCGCGGCTCTCTATCAGCATAAGTTCCCGATAGAATCTATTAAACCAATGTATGAGTTTCGTGGGAATGATGATGCTTCGATGAAGGCTGATAATAGTTCGGCTTTTAATTGTCGGGAAATGACTGATTTTCCTAACCAATTTTCAATTCATAGTTATGGTGCTGCAATTGATATTAATCCTTTAATTAATCCATATGTGTTTGGTGATAAGGTTTCTCCCGTTGAAGGAAAGAAGTATTTAGATCGTGCTAGTTATCACAAGGGAAAAATAACGAAAGATAGTTTTATTGTAAAAGAGTTTGCAAGGTATGGCTGGGATTGGGGTGGTTCTTGGCCAAAGGGTCATCCTCAAGATTACCAACATTTTGAAAAAACATCGTTTGTGAGGGGTGATTTATGAAGGATGTGATTATATATTTGGCGGAGTTTGATAGAAAAAACTTATTCAAGTTAGCTAGTATATTAGCGGTGATGATTGCCATTGCCTTACCGATATCAACCGCACTAGTAAATGTATTGTTTGTGTTGGTTCCGCTTTTGGTTGTTTTGTCAGGCGATCTGAAAGAAAAGTTTGATGCTATAAAAGACAATAGTGTGGCGATGACTTTCTTTCTGTTTTTTGTGATGTTTGTTGTTGGTTGCTTTTATACAACCGCACCGCTTCACGACATGCTTCACACTTTGCTAAAGTATGATAAATTCTTTTTAATTCTATTTTTGTTTCCGATTTTTTCAGATAATAAGTGGCGGAATATTGCGGTCAATGCTTTTGTGGCCACTGTCCTGATAACGGTTTTGCTGTCATATTTTAAGTTTTTTGTATTATCTCATTTTTTTGATTCGTTATTTGCTGGTGCCAAGCAAAGTCAATCATCTATATTTAAAAATTATATTCAAGCCAGTTTCTTGGTTTCTATTTGTTTTTATATTTTGCTTATAGAGTTTAGTAAGTATAAAAAATTTTGGTGGATCCTGGTTCCGATTATTTTGTTGCTTTTGTTCGATTTGTTTTTTATGAATAAAGGCAGAACAGGGTATATAGTTACAGCAGCTCTTATAGTGCTTTTTTGTTGGCAAAAATTTCGGTGGGAAGGAATGTTGGCGGCTTTGCTAGCGATTGTGCTTGGGACTATTTGTTTGTTTCATTTTTCCACAAATTTTAGTGTCAGAATGGACCAAGCTTACAAAAATGTAGAGTTAAATCGTTTGCATTCTTCTGTTGGGCTAAGGACTTCTTTTTTTAGACATAGTGTAAATATTATTAAGCATAGTCCCGTAATTGGCTTTGGCACTGGAAGTTTTATAGCAGAGAGTAAAAATATAAAGGATGATAGTTATGTGCCTAGCGCAAATCCGCACAATGAATATTTAAATATCGGCGTGCAATTTGGTTTGGTAGGCGTTGCGTTTTTGTTTTTTATGTTCGGTTGGCAATGGTATAAAAGCTACTCTTTGCCTGAAAAATGGCGATTTATTGCGCAGGGGATTATTGTCTCTATCATGGTTGGAAGTTTGGCCAATTCTTGGCTGATGGATACCACCGAGGGGCATTTGTATGTCTACTTTATGGCTGTGATATTTTCTGCGTTATGAGTGGTTCTTTGTTTGATAATCCGGCGTTTTTGATTAAACAAAATAGCGTTATTACGATAAAAAATAATCAAAATGACTCGACCTCGGTTTACTTGATTGCGATTAATAATAAAAAATATGTAATAAAAAAATATAGATCAAATTCCTACTGGAAATTTTTAATTAATCTTTTTCGAACAAGCAAGGCGAGGTTATGTTTTAATAATTCGCTTTTGTTAAAAAGCTTAAGTATCAATGTCGCAACGCCGATTTGTTATAAAGAAATTAGTTTTTTTGGTTTGAAGTTTGGGTCGTATTTTGTTTCTGAATATATTGATGGCGTAACGCTGTGTGATTATTTTGCAAAAAATAAAAAACCCATTTCTGAGTGGCAAGATGTTGCCAATAAAATTGCAAACCTCGTGTCTTCTTTATATAAAAATAATATTGTGCATCATGATTTTTGCGGGAAAAATATAATGCTTAAAGATGGTGAGTTGTTTTTATTGGATCTTGAGCATCTCAAACAATATCGTAAAAAGAATGCAAAATTTTTGAAATTACATCAGAAAGATATAGGGCTTTTTCTGAATTATTTTAATCTAAACAAAGATGCTAAGCGCCTTTGTGGAAAAACACTGCAAAGCTAACATGAAAACAAATTATTTTTCGCATGATGATATTGAGATTTTTTATGAAACTTTTGGGGATAACAATGATCCTGCAGTTTTGTTGATTATGGGGGCTTGTTCTCCTGGATGTTATTGGCCGGATGAGTTTTGTCAGCGCATTGTTGATCAAGGCTATTTTGTGATTCGTTATGATCATCGTGATACAGGTTGTTCTTCAGCGATTGATTTTGCGAAAAACCCGTATAATTTAGAAATTTTGGCGCAAGATGCGATTGAATTATTAGGTTGCTTGGAAGTTAAAAAAGTACATCTAATTGGCACATCGATGGGTGGGTATGTTGCACAGCTGATGACCTTAGAGCGGCCGGAATTGGTGTTTTCTTTGAGTTTGTTAACATCAACTTTTGATTTGTCGCATTTGGGCGAATTATTTGTTAATGGTCGCTTGAGTAACAGCAAATTGTCTCCGCCTTGTGATGCGATTGTTGACTCTTTGGTAAATCATACAGAAATTGATTTAGTTGATTCTTGGCATATTTTGCATAGTGATGCGGCTAAATTCCCGCTTGATTTCTATCAAGCCTTGGCCGCAGTAAGTTATGAGCATAATAAGCCTGGTCGAGATCCGGCTAATCATTTGCGCGCAATTAATAAAACGGATTTTAATATTGCGCCAAAATTGAAAAACATCAAAGTGCCAGTATTGGTTGTGCATGGAACTAATGATCCGATATTGCCACTTGATCACGGCGTGGCGTTAGCCGGCGCTTTTGATGATGCGAGGTTTGTGGTCGTCGATAAAATGGGGCATATGTTAGCGCCAGAGTTTTGGAGGCAGATTTTAGCTGCTTTCTTTATTTAGTTTGTCTTGTTTGCGCCGTTTGCCAATAACAGTTTTGCCATATGTGGGTGATCATATTCTATGGCTATTTGCACTAAAGACAAATGATTTGTGCCATGTTGCGCGCTTAAGTTGAGTCCGCCTTTTGCTATTAGTTTTTTTGCAAAGTCAATATCTCCACACATCACTGCCCAGTAAAGTTTTTTGTTGTCATTTGCATTAGCAAATATTTTTCTTCGTAGCCAAGATTTGCCATCATAATTATTGTTAATGACGTCATATAGCGTTGGTGATTTACTTGATGTGATAGGTGTTATTGGTTTGTTGAGTGTTTCTTGTTGAGAGTTGCCATCGTTTTGTAAATTAAGTTCACCATGTTCTTGATCTAGTTTTTCGATAAAAGATTTTCGATAATTTTCATAGTCACCATATTTTTTTTGCAAAGATGTATCATGCACCCAGGCGTATGCCATATATAGTTGCCAATAATCTTTATAGGCAGAGTAGTTTAGGTAGTATTTGTATGCTGCAGCAAATCCAACTGGCCAGTTATCAAAATTGGTTGTTGGAGAGTACTGGCTGTGACTGTGTATGTAGTTATACATGGTCATTAGTCTATGCTGGTGGAGGCTGTAGTTTTTGAAGTAGTAAATAACTCCAGGGGATCCTAGCGTTGATGTGGGGATGGAAGAGAAAACTTCATGAGAATCAGTAAACACGTATGTTCTATTTGTTTTTATTTGTTCATTACAAGTATTTATTGCGTCAGCTCTGTCGAAGACGTGAGTGATGGCCATACTCACATTATTGTAAGCGTTGTTGTTTAAAAGCCCTTTAATTATCATTTTTTGAATGATTGGCTTTACGCCCGGTGTTTCGAAGACAACGCTGTGTTCGTCTGTTAAATTGTGGCTATATTCTTTGGCGACAATTAACTCGGCCAATGCTGCGCCCAAAGAATGTCCAGTATATCGGTATTCGATTGATGCTGAAGGATATTCGTTTTCTGCGTATTTTCTTACCGCGATGTCATATTTTAGTGCGTAATTATATTGGTAAGGTACGAGTCCCAGCATTATTTCAAAATCATTGATATCATCGAACGCATTGCTACTACCGCGTTGTGCTACCTCTATGATTATGTGCGATGGATCTTTTTTGTTGATGAATGATTCTGCATAATAGCCTTGTTTTAGTACATCAGATGATGGCTTTACATAGTAAGACCACCCTGTTGGCAACGGTACGCTTGGGTGTTGCCAAGCATCGTATGCAATCCTAGAAAACACCGATGCTTGAGTTAGATATTCTTCTCCCCACGAATCCGCTAGGGCGAATTGCGAGATCAATAAGCCGCAAGTTAGTGCCAGCGCAATAGTTTTGCTAGTAGTTCTTTTCGACATTCAACCTATTTTAATGTTTTTACCATTTGTATCAAGTAGCAATACTTCTTTTGGTGTGTTTTTGTTGCTTTTGCGGGTCTCGTTTTTCGACTAGATAACGTTTTTATGATGTGGCCGTTAGTTGATCAGGACTTACGCGAAAAACATTTTTCTGAAGTTATTTTCAGATAATTTTCATTTTTCCGCATAAAGTTCTTGACAGGGTTTT
>JAFGXA010000048.1 GCA_016936855.1 Gammaproteobacteria bacterium
AAAAACCCTGTCAAGAACTTTATGCGGAAAAATGAAAATTATCTGAAAATAACTTCAGAAAAATGTTTTTCGCGTAAGTCCTGATTAGTTCGGTACGAGTTTTTGTCATTGGTAGCCAGAGAGGGAACTACCGAGCGTATCTTAATAATGTTAAATATGTATGGCTATAAGTTACTTCAACTTGTAGATAGCGGTGAGCGTACAGCTTTAATGATTGCTGATGATAACGGAAATAGTAAGGTTGTAGAGTTGTTAAGCGAATTTAAGGAATTTATTGATTTGGTTAAAAATGGTGATAACGTGGAACGCATTGAAGAGCTTTTAGAAAAACATGGAAATGCGTTAATTCAGTTTAAAGATGAGCGTAAATATACACCATTAAAGTGTGCTGCCGAAGTTGGTAATTTAGATGTGGTTAAACTTCTTGTTAAATCTGCATTTGAAAGCTTGTATGGAGAAGCGTCGAATGGAAATGACTTGCATCCTGGCTTGTTGTTATTGTTAGCAGATTTGATGCTGGTGAGTGATGCTGGTTATGACAACGATATGAGTTTGCGTATTAGCGATGCTGATGAATACAAAGAGTTTCTATCTATAGGCAAATTTGAATCTCGTGATGAATTTATGTGGGTAGTTAAGGAGGGGGTTGCAACAGATAGCGTTATCGGCGGTGCTACTTTAGGGATAATGAGGGAGGCTTTAAGCGGCGTTGAAATCCAGAATCCGAGTGAAGAATTTACTCCTTTTGATGAAATGCATGTTTTTTCTGGTATGTGCTAATTTGTTTAATGGTTACAACCTTTGTTTTGTGATAGATTTGTTCTATGCAAAAAAATCAATTAAAACAAATGGCCGCTGAAGCTGCGATCGAATATGTAGAAGCAGGATCAATTGTGGGTGTTGGTAGTGGCTCGACCATTGGCTTTTTTATCGAAGTCTTAGGCAAAATCAAAAACAAAATAGATGGAGCGGTGGCTAGCTCAATTGTAACTGAGCAGAAACTAAAAGAAGTTGGCATCGAGGTTTTAGATCTAAATTCAGTCTATCCATTATCTATTTATGTCGATGGCGCGGATGAAATTAATAAACATTTGCAAATGATCAAAGGTGGTGGTGCAGCTCTAACACGTGAAAAAATTTGTGCTGCTGCAGCTGAACGATTTATCTGTATTGCCGATAGTAGCAAGCAAGTAGATATTTTGGGCGAATTTCCCTTGCCGATTGAAGTAATTCCTATGGCTCGAAGCTTTGTTGCAAGGGAGTTGGTGAAGCTTGGCGGGAAACCTGTCTATCGCGAAGGTGTTATTACCGACAATGGTAATGTGATTCTCGATATATGGGGTTTGAAAATTCTCAATCCAGTCGAATTAGAGCTCAAACTTAATTCCATAGCAGGCGTTGTTACCAATGGTATTTTCGCCAAAAGACCTGCCGATAAATTATTGTTAGCAACCGAGAACGGTGTTGATATACGTTAAAGATCCTGTATAACAATATTAATGTTTGCTAGATAAAATGCAAACATGGCATATATACAAAATCAAAATCGCCGATCAAATCGTTTCAAAGGATATAATTATGCAACTGCAGGAACTTATTATATAACCATATGTGTTCAGCATCATCAGCATTTATTTGGGAAAATCATTCGAAATGAAATGCAATTAAATTCTGCTGGCAAAATGGTAAATAAATGGTGGCACAAAATACCCGCCAAATATAAAAGCGCACAACTCGGTGCCTTTATTATCATGCCCAATCATCTGCACGCCATTATCCATTTGGCACCTGTAGGGGCGGCCCCGTGTGGCCGCCCGGACATCAGCGCGCACGGTACTGCCAAACACAACCAAGCTGAACAAGAGAAATGTTATTTGGATTTGTTATCCAAGGACCATGCAACACCCAGCACGGGCGGCCACACGGGGCCGCCCCTACGGGAGAATTACATTGCATTGGGTGATGTCGTCCGTTGGTTTAAAACCATGAGTACCAATGAATATATCAAACACGTAAAAAATGGTAATTGGTGCAGTTTTCACAAAAGATTGTGGCAACGTGATTATTATGAAACCATTATTAATAACAAACGTCAGTTAACAAATATACGGCAATATATTTTAGATAACCCAAGACGATGGCAAAATTATCAGAAATAACGGTGTTGTAAGTAGTGCTATTTCTTAGTATGGTATTCAAGCTATGCAACCTAGGTTTGTCCATCTAAATTTACACACCGAATATTCTATTATTGACGGTATGGTGCGTGTCAAAGAGCTCATAAAAAATTGTGTTGAGCACAACATGCCAGCCGTTGCTGTAACTGATTTTTGCAATTTCTTTGGTTTAGTTAAGTTTTATCAATCTGCAATGGCAGCTGGCATTAAGCCAATTATTGGTGTTGATATGTTGATGGTGGACGAGATTGATGGTGAGAAATCAATAAAGTTAACTCTGCTTTGTCAAAATAATCAAGGTTACAACAATGCAAAAAAATTGATATCTAAAGCTTACATTGATGGGCAGTATTTGGGTGTGCCGAGAATTAAGCGAGAGTGGTTGGGTGATTTGCGTGATGGTTTGTTAGTTTTATTGGATGATGCGGAGATTGAAGAGGCTAAAAATAATATTGATTTTTGGCGTGGTAATTTTGGGGATAGATTCTATTTAAAAATAAAGCGTATTAATCGCACGGGTGAAGAGCAGCTTATTGCAGAGATAGTGAAATTTGCAGAAGAGAATAAGCTGCCATTAGTGGCGACTAACAGCGTATGCTTTATAAAGGCAGATGATTTTGAGGCGCATGAAGCAAGAGTCTGTATTCATAGCGGTTACGTTTTGGATGATAAGAACAGGCCGCGTGAATATACTGAGCAGCAGTATTTGCGCTCAGCATCTGAAATGCAGCGCTTATTTCATGATATGCCGGAGGCTCTGAAAAATAGCTCGGTGATCGCGCAACGCTGCACAGTATTTCTTGAATTTGATCAGGTTTATCTGCCAGATTATCCGGTGCCAAATAATACTACTATTGGTGAGTTTTTATCTCATCAATCATTGCAGGGTTTAGAGGATCGATCTTATCCTGAAAATAAAAAGAGCGTGTATTTAGACAGGTTGAATTATGAGCTCGATGTTATTAATAAGATGGGGTTTGCTGGTTACTTTTTAATCGTAGCTGATTTTATTAGATGGGCTAAAGAGCATGATATTCCAGTAGGACCTGGGCGCGGTTCTGGTGCTGGGTCTTTGGTGGCTTTTGTGCTTAAGATTACCGATTTAGATCCCATTGAGCATGATCTATTGTTTGAGCGCTTTTTGAACCCTGAAAGGGTTTCTATGCCTGACTTTGATATCGATTTCTGTATGGAAGGGCGCGATCGCGTTATTGATTACGTTGCTGAGCATTATGGTAGGCGAGCGGTATCACAGATTATAACTTTTGGCACCATGGCGGCCAAAGCCGTAGTAAGAGATGTTGGCAGGGTATTAGGGCATCCGTATGGTTTTGTTGACATGGTGGCTAAATTAATTCCATTTGAATTGGGTATTACTTTGGATAAAGCCCTCAAAGAAGAAGAGCGCTTAAAGGATTTATATAACAAAGAAGAAGAGGTAAAGCTTTTAATCGATTTGGCTAAAAAATTAGAGGGCGTGACCAGAAATGCAGGTAAACATGCAGGTGGTGTAGTTATTGCACCATCAGATTTAACTGATTTTGCACCTCTATATTGTGAGCCAGGCGGCGTAAATTTGGTAACCCAATTTGATAAAAATGATGTTGAAGCAATTGGTTTAGTTAAATTCGACTTTTTGGGATTAAGAACACTTACTATTATTAATTGGGCAATTCAGGCTGTTAAGAAGAAGCAATCGATTGATATAAATAACATTCCACTTGATGATGCAAAAACTTTTAACTTGTTGAAAAATTGCCAAACCTTAGCTGTATTTCAATTGGAATCGCGCGGTATGCGTGATCTAGTTAAAAGGCTGCAGCCTGATAGCTTTAGCGATATTGTGGCTTTGGTGGCATTATTTAGGCCAGGACCTCTACAGTCTGGAATGGTTGATGATTTTATCGAACGTAAACATGGTCGTGCTGCGGTATATTATCCTCACCCCGCTTTAGAGCCAATCTTAAAAGACACCTATGGCGTTATTTTGTATCAGGAGCAAGTAATGCAGATCGCACAGGTGTTGGCAGGTTATAGTTTGGGGGCGGCTGATCTATTAAGGCGGGCCATGGGTAAAAAGAAGCCTGAAGAGATGGCAAAGCAGCGAGCGGTATTTATTGAAGGTGCAAATAACAATAATATCGATAAGCACTTGGCAAATAGCATCTTTGATTTAATGGAGAAGTTCGCAGGTTACGGTTTTAATAAATCACACTCGGCGGGTTATGCTTTGATTTCTTATCAAACTGCTTGGTTAAAGGTTCACTATCCTGCTGAATTTATGGCAGCTGTTTTATCTTCTGATATGGATAATACTGACAAAGTTGCCCTTTATTTTGAAGAAAGCAATAGTTTGGGTCTCACAATTTTACCGCCAAGTATTAATGAGGGAGATTATAAGTTTAAGGTGAATGCTGAAGGTAATATTTGTTATGGTTTGGGGGCTATTAAAGGCGTTGGTGAAGCGGCTATAGAAGAGCTTATTAGTGCACGCGAAAATTCGGATTTATATGATGATTTATTTGATCTATGCAAGAGAGTTGATACGCGTAAGGTCAATAAAAAGGTGTTAGAGGCTTTGATTAAGTCCGGAGCATTGGATAAATTTAATAAAGAACGTTCGGTTTTGTTTGCATCTATTGCTACTGCCTTGAAGCTTGCTGAACAACATGCAAAAGAAGAAATGTATGGGCAAGGAGATCTATTCGGTGATTTTGAAGAGGATAAAAATGATAATGCATCATTATATGTGCAAGCTGACGTTTGGTCTGACCAAATAAGGCTTGATGCTGAGAAAGAAACTTTGGGTTTATATCTTACTGGTCATCCTATAGCGCAATATGAGGCGGAACTTATGGATGCTAGTTGCATCAAAATATCTGACTTAAGTTTGGATAAACCATCGGTGATGGTGGCAGGTTTTATTGCGGCTTTAAAAACCATAACCACTAAAAGTGGGAAAAAAATGGCGGTAGTGACATTAGAGGATCGTTCTGGCAGATTAGAAGTTACTTTGTTCTCTGAAATCTTTGCATTCTCGCGTGAATTATTACAAAAAGGTAGGTTGGTAATTGTCTCTGGTGATTTGTCTTTTGATAATTTCACCGAAAATCATCGCTTAAATGCTCGAGAGATTTTCGATCTAGAAATCTTTCGGGGGCGTTTTGTTAAGTATTTAAACTTAGAGTTTATCGACAGGGATATTAATAATGATTTATTACAGAAATTAAAAGAGGAGTTACAGCAATTTAAAAAGAATGATGCTGTGCCGATTCGCCTTAAGTATAAACATGATGGTGTTGTATGTGAGTTGATGTTGGGAGATGAATGGCGCATAAAGCCGGATGATGTCTTATTGCTAAATCTACAAAATAAATTGGGAATTGCGGGTGGCTTTGTTTATTGATTGATTGTTATAATCTCGTCGTCAAAAAATCAAAAGGAGACTGTATGAATCGCACTAGGTATAGTAATTGGCAGTTATGGAATATGTCGTTCGGTTTGTTAGGGATTAATTTTGGCTGGGGTTTACAGATGGGCAATATGAGCGCCATCTATGAATATCTAGGAGCAAAACCCGATGCGATTCCTATTTTATGGTTAGCAGCGCCTTTGACTGGTTTGTTAGTGCAGCCATTTATTGGTTATTTTAGTGATCACACTTGGTGTGCTTTGGGTAGACGTAAGCCATATTTTTTAGCTGGAGCAATTCTATCTGCAATTGCGCTGCTCCTTATGCCGCTCAGCTCGCATGTTTTTATGGCGGCTATTTGTCTTTGGATTTTGGATGCCTCAGTAAATGTTAGTATGGGTCCATTTCGTGCTTTGGTACCTGATTTATTACCAGAAGCCCAAATTACCCGTGGTTATATTTTTCAAGGTATCGCTATTGCAGCGGGTTCTGTGGCTTCCTATGCATTTCCTTACATTTTGCAGCATGTGTTTGGTATGTCGCAAGCAGCCGCAGTTGGCAGTTCAATTCCAATGATTGTTAGAGTCTCGTTTTGGCTGGGGGCTGTGGTATTCTTATTTACTATTCTTTGGACCGTGATCACTACGAAAGAACTTCCTCCGCAAGAAATTATTGATAAATTGGTTAAAAAAGATGGAGATACTCGTAGTGTGTTGCGTGAGATTTGGGACGATATTGTAAATATGCCAAGGCGCATGAGACGCCTAGCTTGGGTGATGTTTTTTTCCTGGATGGCCTTTTTCTGCGTAGTACTATATTTTCCAATTACCGTAGCTAATAATATTTTCGGTGGTAAACCAGGTAGTGCAACTTATCTGAATGGTTTGGAGTGGGGCGGTGTTTGCCTTGCAGCTTATGGTGTGTTTTTCTTGATTTTCTCCTTGGTAATGCCGTGGTTTGCCAGGAGATTTTCGCGTCGTACCATCTATATGACATCTTTAATTATCGGCGGTTTAGCTTTGTGTTCAATATTTTTAGTACATGATAAATGGAACCTAATGTGGATTATGCTTGGATTTGGTATTGCTTTTGCCAGTATGCAAACGATGCCTTACGCGATGCTAACTGATGCTCTGCCCAATGATAAATTAGGTATCTATATGGGTATATTTAATCTCTTTATTGTATTGCCAGAGATTGCTATTGCTTTAGGTTTTGGTTTTGTTATGCACTATATCTTGCATGAGAATAGGATGTTGGGTGTTGTTTCAGGTGGTGTCTTTATGTTGATAGCTGCAATTTTGGCGCTTCGTGTACAGAAAAGACCCCCGGCAATGATGGGCATTGAGAATAAATAAGTTTTCTTAAGTTGTTTTGCTAGGTGAATAGTTAGTTTTTTGTGCCAGCAATAGAGATCCATTCTTCACGTTGATTAATTTGTTGAATGGTAAAATCTTGCTGGTAATGGCTCGCAACTTTTTGTTGTTGTTCTTGCAAAATACCAGATAAAACAAATTTTCCGTTTGGTTTTAATAGTGAATAAAATGTTTTAGAAAGCTCTATCAATGGATTTGCCAGGATGTTGGCAACTAAAATGTCGGCTTTAATTGCTGGCAATTGTTCCGGTAAAAATAGTTTTAGTTGCGCATCATCAATATTATTCTTTTTAGCATTGTTATCTGTTGCATCCAATGCTTGTTGATCAATATCCACAGCATAAACTTCTTTGGCGCCAAGCTTTAATGCGGCTATAGCCAAGATGCCGGAGCCGCAACCGTAATCAATAACAGTTTCACCACCTTTGATATTGGCAGCAAGCCATTCTAAACAAAGGTGAGTGGTTGGGTGAGTGCCGGTTCCGAAAGCAATGCCAGGATCTAATCTGATATTTACTGCGTTTTTATTGGGACTTTCACACCAAGTGGGACAAACCCATAAATTTTCCGCAAATTTAATTGGCTTAAAATCTTTAGTTGCTTCTTTTTGCCAATTTTTATCCTGAATGATTTCTTGATTTATTTCACAATTAAAGCTAGTTAGTTGTTTTTTGATTGATGTAAAATTTGTTTCATAATCAAATAGAGCAGTTATAGTTAATTTATTCCAAAGTGGTGTTGTATCTAAATCTGGCTCAAAAATAGGTTGATTTTCGCTATCGGTAAAGCTAATTGCTAAAGCGTTTGCTTCTTCCAATATTTCAGTGATCATGTCAGCATCTTTTGCTGATGTTTGAATTTTTAGTTGTTTCCATTTGATTGTCATAGCTGAGGTATAATATTGGATTTTTTTGTATAAATGAAGTTGTTGTTTTCTTTGGTTATATGAGTAATCGAGGTGTTATAGTTTTACGGGCGCTATCTATATCTGTAATACTAGATAACACTTCGAACATTTCATATTTTGGCACCCAAACTAAGTTGCTTAGCAAGGAAATCAGCCATTCTTCATCATCGCTTTGCCTTTGGACTAAATTAAGTAATCTCCAGTATTCACCGATAAATTTTGTTTTTTCTTCATCCTCATCTTTGTCAAAAAACATAATAATACCATCAAGAATTTGCTTTAAGTCTGATTCAGCGCATAATATCTCGCCAGTTTCTGTTTTTGCCATATCTGATAGAGGATAAGTCATTCCTTCGGTTGATACTCCATCCATATCTTGCATTATAGAGTCTAAGCGTCTGTAAATATCATCTTCTGATTCATACGGTGCTTCAAATATTGTGCATAGTGTCTCTATATATGTGCTCATTTGTGGATTGCATATATACAGGACTTACGCGAAAAACATTTTAGTTTCCTTATTTTTTAATTGATCTATCATATAATTTCTCATTAAATTTTGTTTTAGT
>JAFGXA010000049.1 GCA_016936855.1 Gammaproteobacteria bacterium
AAAACCCTGTCAAGAACTTTATGCGGAAAAATGAAAATTATCTGAAAATAACTTCAGAAAAATGTTTTTCGCGTAAGTCCTGTTAAAAAAAGACCCCGGTTTGTAGCCGGGGTCTTTTTTAAGATAAATTATATTTAACTTATGATTTTGGACAAGTAATACGTTTTTAAGCACAGCTTGAATCGTGAATGCCAGCCATAGGGAGGTTAGAATCAGAAGGCCCGAGAGTTTCAAGGGCATAGTAGTTAACTTCACAGCTTTTTGTGATATCTTTTAAGCTATAACACTTTGTGTCTTTATCTTGTGCAGCATCAGTTGTTGTAGCAGTATCTTGGAAGATAATAGTGTCATCTTTGTTAACATCTACAGTATTGGTGTTGCCAATATTACGTTGTTCTGCATTAACAACTGTTTGATCATTTTTCTTAATTGTGACGGTTGCCGTTACTGTGTTAGACATTCCTGTTGAGTGCTGAACATCTTTGAATTTTACGCTTGAAGCTAATGCTGGTAAGGCAAAAAGCGTAGATAGTGCCGCGATTAATACAGATTTTTTCATATTATTTCTCCTAATATGTGATGTTATTCATAGTTCGTTAATACTACCAAGCTTACCTTAAGGTTTTATGAATGGTTACGTTTTTAATTTTTACAAATTAGTCGGTGTCAGTATTGATTTCACCGAGAAACACTGGTTGTTCTGGGGTGTTTTCTATGGTTTCTGTGTCATAGCAATCATATAATTTTTCTTTAAACCATTGGTCAAATGGGTGGGATGGGTCTGGCCATTTCTTTAACAGTTCTGCAGAGTTCTTTGACATGTTATGGGTAAACATGGCGTAGTTTTTTCCATCAATATTATGGATCCATATTTTGGTAATATTTAATTCATAGCGTTTTAGAAGGCCTATATAATCTTCTTTTCTTGGCCCCAAACATTCACCCATGAATGATTTGTAGGAATCCAATTTTCCGGCTTTGATAGGCATGACAAATAAAGCAGTTTGCATGGGTGTTGCTCCTGTATTTAATTGTATTCATAATATCTCAGTTTAGTTTGTGTTGCCAGAATCATTTTAGATGGCATGATGAGCTGGCGGTATGATTGCTGTAGCTAATAATATGCCGGATGTTGTGATAATGATTTTTTCAGCTTTAATTAATCAGATGAGGGGCTAGTACTTGCTGCAGAATCCGAAGTATATTCGTAGCTGCTACTGCTTTCGGTATATGATTCATATTCATAGCTGCTGCTTTTAACTTTTTTTTGACCTTCTCTTAGGGCTTCACGCATGTCGAGTTTTATTGTTTCAGTGGGTTGGTTAGCTTTTTTAGCGCAGAACTTTTCAGGATTTTGTATAAACAAAAAGTTGTCTGAAAACTTTTTGCGCAGTTGGGCGTCGTTATCCTCTAGAGCTTGATTCTCAATTAATGCTTTGCTTTCAGAAATCAGCGTATTACAAAGATCTTTTTCGGATTCTTCTAAGCTTAATAAAAGACTTGTAAGTTTGGTTAATTGATCTGCAATTTGTTCACGAAAAGTTTTTTTGTTTGGTCTTATAGCGGGAAGTGTTGAAGGTGTGGTCGATTGAGGATTGAAAAATTCCACGTTGCTTCTGATCATTTTACCACCACGTTTTCTTTGTTTACTGCAATTACCGCCCATTATGTACCACCTCTTAGCTGTGTTGAAAAAATGAACAATAACAGGTTTATAGTGCTAAAAAATTAATAGAAGCTTAAAGGGGAAAATTATTTTTTTGGATTATTCTTTTACTATGTTCTGCTTATTTACTACAATAAGCGCGATATGAGTTTACTGCATCCAACAGAGGGCGAATACATCCAACACCACCTGGATTACTTCCAGCTGAATTTGCACACCATGCACCTTGGTAATGGTGGATTTTGGACCCTTAACCTTGATACGTTAATTGTATCTATAACGATTGGTGCTCTGTTTTTGTTTGTGTTTTGGTTGGCAGCTAGACGCGCCACATCAAACACTCCAGGCAAACTGCAAAATTTTGTTGAAATGTTGATTGAATTTGTTGATGGCATGGTCAAAGAGGCGTTTCATGGTCGTAACGAACTAATTGCACCGCTTGGACTTACCATTTTCGTTTGGATCTTTTTGATGAATTGCATGGATCTTATTCCGGTTGATTTGTTACCGAAAATTGCAAGTTGGTTCCATGTGTATGATTTTCGTGCAGTGCCAACTGATGATTTGAACGTAACGTTTGCTATGTCTGGTGTAGTGTTTTTGTTGATTGTATTTTATAACATTAAAGTTAAAGGGTTAGGGTTGACTAAAGAGATATTATCGCAGCCATTTGGTTGGTGGTTGATGCCGATTAATGTACTATTTAGGTTATTAGAAGAAATAGTAAAGCCTGTATCTTTATCTTTGCGACTTTATGGCAATATGTTTGCCGGAGAACTGATTTTTGTGCTGATTGCTTTATTACCATGGTGGATTCAGTGGACATTAGGCGGCATTTGGTCGCTGTTCCATGTTTTGGTAATTAGTATTCAAGCATTTATTTTTATGATGCTAACTATTGTTTACATTAGTATGGCTCATTCATCCCACGACTAGAGGAGTAAATTATGGAATATGCACAATTGGTTGCACATATTCAGGGTTTGACTGCAGTAGCAGTTGGTTTATTAATTGGTTTACCAGCTTTGGGTACCGCCATCGGTTTTGGTATTTTGGGCGGTAAATTCTTAGAAGGTGTTGCAAGACAACCAGAGTTATCTCCTATGCTATTAATGCGTATGTTCTTGATGGCAGGTTTGGTTGATGCTTTTGCTGCGATCGCGATTGCTATGGGTCTATTGTTACTGTTTGGTAATAACCCACTGATATTAGCTGTTGCTAAAGTTTTGGCTGTGCACACCGGCGCTTAAAGTATGGATATAAATCTTACCATTGTTGGTGAAGCTATTACCTTTGCCATCCTTATTTGGGTGACAATGAGATATATTTGGCCGCCAATAAAAAATGCTATGCATGAGCGAGAAACCAAAATCGCTGATGGATTGGCTGCGGCTGATCGTGGTCAACATAGTCTAGAGCTTGCGCAAGAAAAAGTTAAAAAACAACTGCAAGATGCCAAAATGGAAGCAGCTAATATCATTGATAACGCCAATCAACGTATGGGTAAAATTATTGATGATGCTAAAGAGCGTGCGGATGAAGAAGGTAAACATATTTTGTTAATGGCGAAAAAAGACATTGCTTTTGAAATGGAAAATGCCAAATTATCCTTGCGTGCTGAAATGGCTGATCTGTTAGTTGTTGCGGCTCAAAAATTATTACAACAAACTTGGAATGCTGACAAAGACAAACAGCTGGTCCAGCAAATAATCGAGGAGCTTTGATATAAGTGAGTAACGTTGCAAGACCATATGCTAAAGCCGCATTCGAAACTGCTAAAGAAAATCAGTGCTTAGATCTATGGGCTGAAGCGTTGCAACAATTAGCTACTGTTGTTGAAAATAAAGACGTTGTTAGTTTTTTGCATAATCCACAGTTAGAGCAACGTGAGCGGAATGATGTTTTTTTGGGTGTTTTGGAGTGTTTTTTAAACGCAGGTGCTGGGGACGGTGCTGATAAATCATTAGGTGCGGCGGATGGGGGTCACCCGGTCAAGCCGGGTGATGACTTTGGTAATAAAGAGATCGAGGGCGCTGCACAAAATATCAAGGATGCACATGTAGGGGCGGCCCCGCGTGGCCGCCCGTGTCAAGGTCAGCACGGAATCAATAAAAACAATGAATTATGGAATTTCCTCCGACTGTTATCCCAAAACGGGCGCCTT
Organism: Gammaproteobacteria bacterium; assembly: GCA_016936855.1. Lineage (GTDB taxonomy): Bacteria > Pseudomonadota > Gammaproteobacteria > UBA9339 > UBA9339 > JAFGXA01. The sequence continues at coordinate 3,831 of JAFGXA010000049.1, forward strand.
GAATTATTACCATTGATATACCAACAATTTACCATTTTAAAACGAGAAGCGGAAAACAAGATACAAATCACCATAACATCTGCACTTGAATTAACTGCTAGTGAGAAAAAAGAACTTGAGAATAAGCTTGCTGGTAAACTTCAAAAAACAGTAGTTACAAATTTTGTGATTGATACAAAATTGATCGGTGGTTTGAAAGTCAGTTATGGGGATAGGGTGCTTGATGCATCCTTACTAAATAGTCTCAAAAATTTGCGGCATAAATTATTATTATAGATATTGATAGATGGAGTTATAGATGAAGATAAATCCAGCGGAAATAAGTGAAATTATTAAGCAACGTATAGAAACGTTTGATCTAAAACCTGAGGCACGCACTGAAGGTGTAATTGTAAGTTTGAAAGACGGCATTGTGCGCATTCATGGCTTATCTGATGTCATGAGTGGTGAAATGTTGGAATTTCAAGGTGGGGTTTTCGGTTTGGCACTAAATTTAGAGCGTGACTCAGTTGGTGCTGTAGTCTTGGGTTCCAGTGAAAACTTGGCAGAAGGACAGAGTGTTAAATGTACTGGGAACATTTTGGAAGTGCCGGTTGGCGAAGAATTATTAGGTCGCGTAGTTAACGCCTTGGGTGAGCCTATTGACGGCAAAGGTGAATTGATGCACAAAACAATCGCGCCTATTGAAAAGGTAGCTCCTGGCGTTATTACTCGTAAATCAGTAGATGTACCTTTGCAAACAGGTCTTAAGGCGATTGATTCTATGGTACCAGTTGGTCGAGGACAGCGTGAGCTTATTATTGGTGACAGACAAACTGGTAAAACGGCCATTGCGATTGATACTATTATTAATCAAAAAGGTACCGGTGTTAAGTGTATATATGTAGCAATTGGCCAAAAGACATCTTCAATAGCTAACGTGGTACGTAAACTAGAATCGCAGGATGCAATGGAGCACACTATTATTGTTGCGGCGAGCGCCGCGGATGATGCGTCTTTGCAATATATTGCAGCGTACGCGGGTTGCGCAATGGGCGAGTATTTTCGAGATAAGGGTGAAGATGCTTTAATTATTTATGATGATTTAACCAAGCATGCTTGGGCTTATCGGCAAATTTCACTGTTACTAAGACGACCACCTGGACGCGAAGCATATCCTGGGGATGTGTTTTATTTACATTCACGCTTATTAGAAAGAGCAGCTAGAGTTAGTGAACATTATGTAGAAGAGCTAACAGCGGGAAAAATTAAAGGGAAAAGTGGTTCGTTAACAGCTTTGCCAATTATTGAAACTCAAGCTGGGGACGTATCAGCTTTTATTCCAACTAATGTTATTTCTATTACTGATGGCCAAATATTTCTAGAGACGGATCTATTTAATGCTGGTATCAGACCCGCAATTAACGCTGGTATTTCGGTGTCGCGTGTTGGAGGGGCTGCCCAAACGCATATCATCAAAAAACTTGGTGGTAGTTTACGCTTGGTTTTGGCTCAGTACCGCGAGTTAGAAGCATTTGCTCAATTTGCATCTGATTTGGACGAAACAACACGCAAACAGTTAGAGCATGGTCAGCGTGCAGTTGAGATTTTAAAGCAAGCTCAGTATAGCCCTTTAAGTGTTGCTGAGATGGCTGTGAGTTTGTTTATTATTGAGCAACATATTTTAGATAAAGTAGAGCTGAAAAATGTTGTAAGTTTTGAGCGTGAACTACATAAATTTATGCATGATAATTATCAACACTTATTGGATAAGATTGAACAAGAACCAAAATACAGCGATGAAATATCTGCTGAATTATCTAAAGCAGTAACGGCCTTTGAGAAACAATATTAGGATAAAAAATGTCAGGCAAAGAGATTCGCGGCAAAATTGGCACTATAAAAAACACGCAGAAGATTACTAAGGCGATGCAGCTTGTTGCGGCTAGTAAGGTAAAAAAAGCACAGGATCATATGGAGGCGTCCTTGCCATATGCTGACAATATAAGGCGTGTTATTGGTCATGTTGCGGCTAGTCATAGCGAATATCATCATCCTTTTTTGCAAACGCACAGTGAAATCAAAAAAGTAGGTTACATTGTTGTTTCATCTGATCGCGGTCTTTGTGGTGGTCTCAATGCTAATCTTTTTAAGAGTTTGTTAAAAGGAGGAATCCACGATTGGCAATCACATGGTGTGGATGTCGATTTGTGTTTGATTGGTTCTAAAGCTGAACTTTTTTTTAGGCACAGTGGCTTTAATTTAACTGCCCATACCGAACACTTAGGCGATGTGCCAGAAATTGCCAATTTAATCGGTACGGTTAAGGTAATGCTCGATGCTTACAAGCAAGGTGAGCTCGATAGTTTATATATATCATATAATAAATATATAAACACTATGACGCAGCGTCCTACGACTTTGCAGCTTTTGCCGTTGACTGTTCCGGAAAAACAGGAATCAAAGCGCAAGTATTGGGATTATATTTATGAGCCAGATGCTAAGAAATTATTAGATCATCTGTTGAGGCGTTATATTGAAGCCCAAGTTTATCAAGCAGTCATTGATAATATTGCTTGTGAACAAGCGGCACGTATGGTTGCCATGAAGAGCGCTACTGATAATGCAGCCGAATTAATTAACGATTTGGAGCTTGCCTATAATAAATCAAGGCAAGCGGCGATCACGAAAGAGATTAGCGAAATTATCGGCGGCGCCGAGGCTGTTTGAATGACGCGTCGTGGTGTTTTTAACAGCGTAGGTGCGGTGTTAACGAGGTCACCCGATCAAGTCGGGTGATGACTTTGGTGGTAATTGGCAATGTGCTGGTAATGCCGGGTGATGACGGTGCCATCGATTAGCAATATGATTTGTTTGGCACCTGTAGGGATGCGATTTATCGCGTCCATGATAAAACATGCACGGTGCTTTTTAATGGTTTGGTGATGACGGAGGCATAATATTATTATGAGCGGAAAAATTGTAGAAATTATTGGGGCGGTGATTGACGTTGAGTTTCCACGTGTGGAAATTCCTAAGATTTATAACGCATTAAAAGTTGTTGAGACAGGCTTGATCCTAGAAGTGGAACAACAATTAGGTGATGGTATTGTGCGCTGTATCGCTATGGGTGTGACAGATGGTGTCAAGCGAGGCTTAGACGTTGAAGATACTGGCGCGCCAATCAAAGTGCCTGTTGGTGAAAAAGTTTTAGGTCGCATTATGAATGTTTTGGGTGAACCAATTGATGAGATTGGTCCGATTGAAACTCAAGAGATAATGCCGATTCATCGTGAACCTCCAGCCTTAACAGATCAAGCTGCAACTGTAGAACTGCTAGAAACCGGCATTAAGGTTATTGATCTTATGTGTCCGTTTGCTAAGGGTGGCAAGGTTGGTTTGTTCGGCGGTGCTGGTGTTGGTAAAACTGTCAATATGATGGAATTAATCCGCAATATTTCAACCGAGCATAAAGGTTATTCGGTATTTGCTGGAGTAGGGGAGAGAACCCGTGAAGGCAATGATTTCTACGGCGAAATGCAGGAGTCCAATGTGTTGGATAAGGTGGCTTTGGTTTATGGTCAGATGAATGAACCACCAGGCAATAGATTGCGTGTGGCTTTAACAGGGCTTACTGTTGCCGAGAAATTCCGTGATGATGGACGTGACGTTTTGTTATTTATTGATAATATTTATCGTTATACTTTGGCTGGTACTGAAGTGTCAGCCTTGTTAGGTCGTATGCCATCGGCGGTGGGTTATCAGCCAACTTTGGCGCAGGAAATGGGTGCACTGCAAGAGCGTATTACTTCGACTAAAACAGGTTCGATTACTTCAGTTCAGGCGGTTTATGTGCCGGCTGATGACTTAACTGATCCCTCTCCTGCGACAACTTTTGCCCACTTGGATGCAACGGTTGTATTATCAAGACAGATTGCTGAACTTGGTATTTATCCTGCTGTGGATCCACTGGATTCAACTTCTCGTCAATTGGATCCTTTGGTTGTAGGGCAGGAACATTATGATGTGGCTCGAGGCGTTCAGAGTACTTTGCAACGTTACAAGGAGTTAAAGGATATTATTGCGATCATGGGTATGGACGAATTATCGGAAGAAGATAAGCGTACAGTTTACCGGGCGCGTAAGATTCAAAAATATCTATCACAACCATTTTTTGTGGCCGAAGTATTTACTGGTTCTTCTGGTAAGTATGTATCTTTGTCTGACACTATTCGTGGTTTTAAGGAGATTTTAGAAGGTAAGTATGATGATTTGCCAGAGCAGGCTTTTTATATGGTCGGCTCAATCGATGAAGCAGTAGCCAAAGCGAAGGAACTCTAATGGCAATTACCGTACATTTAGACGTTGTAACTCCTGAGAAATCGGTCTTTTCAGGTTTGGTAGAGCAATTATCAGTAACAGGTAGCGAAGGTGAGCTTGGTATTTTGCCAGGGCACACCGCACTTTTAACCTCTATCAAACCTGGGCAAGTGAAAATTATTTTACAAGGTGGAAAGGAGCAGATTTTCTATGTCTCCGGTGGCATGTTAGAAGTGCAGCCTGATATCGTTACTATTCTGGCTGATACTATAGTGCGTGCTGAAAACTTGGATGAAGCCAAGGCAATAGAGGCTAAAGAGCAAGCGGAAAAATTATTATCAGATAAGAAAGCCGATAAGGATTATACACGTGCCATGCGTGAATTGGCTCAGGCCGCAGCTCAGATTCGGGTAATTAAAGAGCTAAGACGTCACCGTAAATAGCGCTCTCTCCCGACTATTCTGGAGTTTGATCCTGAATAGCTAGAGCGTTTAATTTTTCTATGTGTTCTAGCAATTGATAACAGAGTTCGCGTGTTCCCTGTTTGGTTATAGCAGAAATATTAAAGACTGGTCCTTGCCAGTGTAGGGCTTTGATGATCTCTTGAGTTTTTTGCCGTAATTCATCTTCTGATAATAGATCAATTTTGTTGAACACTAACCAGCGTTCTTTATGGGCTAATTCTTCGCTGAAATTACCTAATTCTTTAATTATAGCTTGCGCCGTTTCAATTGGGTCGCTTCCGTCAATTGGATTTATATCTATGAAGTGCAGAAGGATGCCGGTTCTAGATAAATGCTTTAAAAAACGAATACCAAGTCCTGCCCCTTCAGCGGCGCCCTCGATTAAGCCTGGAATATCGGCGATTACAAAGCTGCGATGCTCTTCCAAACTGACTACTCCTAGGTGTGGATGTAGAGTAGTGAATGGATAATCAGCGACCTTTGGTCTTGCGGCAGAGACGGCGCTAATGAAGGTTGATTTACCTGCGTTTGGCATGCCTAGCAAACCAACGTCCGCTAATACTTTTAATTCTAGGTTTAGTTTACGCGCTTCCCCCGGTGTGCCCTTGGTAAATTGGCGAGGTGCACGGTTGGTGCTGCTCTTGAAATGGATATTACCAAGACCACGTTCGCCGCCTTTGGCAACCAGTACACGTTCTTTGTTTTGAGTTAAATCACCAATTAATTCTTTAGTGTCAGCATCATAGATGGCTGTGCCAAGCGGGGCTTTAATGATTAGGTCTTCACCGCTTTTACCAGTACGTTGTTGTCCCATGCCATTTTGGCCGCGTTCTGCCCGATAGGCTTTTTGATGACGGAAATCAACCAAGGTATTAATGCCTTCATCAGCTTCTAGATAGATTGAACCACCACGGCCACCGTCGCCACCATCTGGGCCGCCATGTGGAATGAATTTTTCACGGCGAAAGCCTGCGCAGCCATTACCGCCATCGCCGGCTTCTACTATGATTTTTGCTTCATCGATAAATTTCATAAATTATATTATAAATAAAAATGGGCAATAATGTATTGCCCCAAAAAAAAATCGCAAATCAAAACTATGCTTGATTTTCAACGATTTCCACATATTTTCGTTGTTTTAAACCTCTTTTGATAAATTTGACTTTACCATCAGCCAATGCATATAAGGTATGATCCTTGCCAACGCCAACATTTTTGCCAGCATGGAACTTGGTGCCACGCTGTCTTACTAATATATTTCCAGCTAGTACTTGCTGACCACCGAAACGTTTAACGCCCAAATACTTTGGATTCGAGTCGCGACCATTTCTAGAACTACCACCTGCTTTTTTATGTGCCATTTCTATCTACCTCTTAATCTTCTTTTTTCTCTACTGCTAGTTTTTTATCGCCAATGGCAGTAATTTTAACTGCAGTATAATCTTGTCTGTGTCCTTGTCTTTTCATGTGGTGTTTACGGCGTTTGAACTTGATTATTTCAACTTTCTTTTCACGACCGTGCTCAACAACTTCAGCTGTCACTGCGCAATTTTCCACATGTGGGGTGCCGATTTTGCGATCTTCATCATCAGCTACCAATAGTACATGATCAAAACTTATGCTGGCGCCAGGCTCCGCATCTCGAGTAGCTACGTGTATAACATCACCTAGCTCTACGCGGTATTGCTTGCCATCGCTCTCTATTACTGCATACATTTACTTTACTCCGAAACTTAACATCTAAAGAGCGCGAATTCTACGCGATATTGCTGTGCGACGCAAGTATGATTTGTCGAGATCTGGGTAAATAAAATTTTTTATGTTTTTAATTTTTCCTTAATAACTTTGCGCCAAACTATGATTAAAATCCGCGTCATCAAAGGTTTGATGATGGAAAACAGGGTTAGGATGTGTACATAAGTTAAATGATTGAGAGAGAATATGAGTCAAGAAATAACAATAGATCCAGCTATATTAGAAGGCAGAGTTAAGCCTATATTTAGAAAATTAATTGCTGGTTTGAGTGCGGATGCGCGAGAGTCTGAGCTGTCTGAAGATGAGCTTGAGTGTGTTTATGATTTAAAAGAAACGCCACATGTTTTGGCTATCTATGAGGAAATAGATGATGGGAAGAGGCTAGTAAATTATTTACGGGAATCTACTAATTTACCATTTGTGCAAGCAATATTAACAGCTCATATATGTGCTATATATGACAAAGATACTAGCGATAGTGCTCGAGAATTATCTAATAGTCACTATAAGCTGTTTCATGATATTTTTGCGGCGGAAACTGTCTCAGATACTCTGGTAAAAGCCGCAATGTCAGCTATTCTAATATTAAAGGATCATCCAAAATTTATTAAAGACTTATTGGAGGGATCGAAGGGAGTATTAGCAGATATTTTTATTGATAATACAGCTAGCTATTCAGATAAGTATCCCGAGATTAAAGAAATTTTCGCCTGCTTAGATGAGTTAGGTTCCCAGCAATTGGAGCCAGTATCAACCAAAATTCCAAAACATCCAGGTGAAAATATTATAGACGAGCTGTTAGCTATTAAGTCAGGCAAATTATCAAGACATACTAATCCATATTTACCACATTCAGTTGCTAAGGTCGCAGAAGATTTGTATGTGGCATTTCATGAGAAGATTGATGGTGCGACGGGAGGGTTTGCTAGTGGTAGATTTGGTCGTGAGATTCTTCCTGTTGCAGGATTAGAGCATAGATATGATTATGGAGAAAATATTTTTATTAAGAAAATTAAACAGCTTCCTAGTGAAACCGAAGAGGATTTTAAAGAAAGAGTAAAAGCAGAGTTCGGTCCAACTAGCGCAGTCTACCCTGGTAGTAGATATTTAATTGTTGAACAACAAAAAGCACCTGGTTTATTAAAGGCGTATATATTTATGCCGTATTTTGATGGTAATGAGTTATTTGATGTAATCAATGAAAATATTATGACAAAGGATAGAAAAAAAATAACGGCAATGAATGTAATGCAGGCCGTTGATGATGTGCATTCATTGGGTATTTTACATAGAGATCTTAAGCCAGAAAATATTATGATACTTGCAGATGCCGCGAAAGTAGTCGATTTTGGATTTGCTGTTTATATGAAAGATGCTCCGAATAAGTTTAAGCCTATAGGTAGTGTTGCATATCTATCACCTAGAGGTTGGTTGATGGGAGAGGGGCAAAATTTAGCATCGGAATATTATGCTATTAGCTATTGTCTTGGATTGTTATTTTTCGGACCTGCTTTGAGTGAGCTTGTGTTGTCTCCGCAAACTAGAGTTTATAAATCCTTGGTTACAACAGTGAGGAGCGATATAGAGACAATAATAGCAGAAAGGGAGCTTAATATAGAAAACAGGAAACTAGTTTCTGGTTTAATTGATGAATGTTTTACAGAAATAAATAAGCGTATTGATATGGTAAATGGTTCGCAATGCTACCCAGCTCAGATTTATTTTGCTAATCAAGGGTTATTAAAAGAGTTGATCAAAGAGATTGATAAATATCTTAATGAGGATGATTTATTAGAAGGACTGTCTTTGATAATGGATCAAGGGTTTGGGGGAGACCATCCAAAATATGATGAATATAGTCACCTGCTAGAAAGGCCACTTGATTTTGCTAGTTACATACATTTGTTGGATAAAGAAGGTTGTGAGTTTACGGAGCAAGAGATATTCAGAATAATTTTTGCATTAGATAATTTAGGTACTAGCTTGGATATACATAGTTCATTTGCAGTGCTAGATCGATTATTTGTTGTAGATTCAGATAGAGATAAAGTTGACGATTATTATGATCTATACAGAGGTATTATTGCAGCAGAAGAATCTAAGTATCAGTCTGCTGAAAGTAGAGCATCGTTAATTAGAGATATTCCAAGACTTTTCAAATATTCGCATGTTGTTGATCTAGCAATTCAGGATATTTCGGAGGCCCAGAGTTCGTCTCAAGGTAGGATTCCTCAAGAGTTTATGCCTGTTTATTCATCGTATTTAGATGAGCAATTATGTTTGTTTAGATTCATATATGAAAATAAGTCGGATTTTGAGCTTCTAGAAGCCTTTGTTAATCGTGATATTGAAACTGTGCAGAGCATTTTATTTGAATACGGTTCTACACTTAATCCTATCCCAGCAGATAGTTTTTATGCCGAACTGTGTAAAGATAGTTCAGCAAATCAGGCTGTTTTACGCGAAATACGTGATGCGGATATGCTTGATGTTGAGAAAATGAGTTCTTTATTTGCTAGGCTGATAGGTGATGAGAATTTATTGCCAAGTAATACACTAGCAGGATTGGCTAGTCAGAAAGGTATGTTTTCTCAGGCGGTGGTTACGGACCTTTGCGATAATTTAATGATGCCAGGCCTTGTTCCCGGTTAGCTAAAAATCTGTTATAGCTATTCATCTCTCTCGTTTGCTCGGCTTGTGTGCCGTTATCATCTATACGTCTAAAAAAGACCGGTTTCGTTAGTTCATAACTTGATTTTATAGTGGATTGTTCAGTATGTTGAGTATTATCCGTACTGCCTCTTTGGTCCCTCATGCAAAATTCCTTATTTGTGTGAATTGAGGCAGCATGGTAACAAGCAATTCTTTTATTGGCAAAGTGTTTTTATCAAATTTCAGTATTTACTTGAATTTTTTACGTACTGTCCATATATAACTAATTATTGATAAGTAAAGACTGGAGAAATATCTATGACTACAAAATCTCAACCAGAGACATTAGGCTTTCAAGCGGAAGTAAAACAACTACTGCATTTAGTAACACACTCTTTATATGGCAATAAAGAAATTTTCTTACGGGAGTTGATATCTAACGCATCAGATGCCAACGATAAACTTAGATTTGAAGCACTGTCTGATAATGCTTTATATGGCAATGATGGTGAGCTCAAAATTTGGGTTGATTTCGATGAAGACGCTAAAACCATTACAGTAAAAGATAATGGTATTGGCATGAGTCGTGAAGAGATTATCGAGCATTTGGGCACAATTGCTAAATCTGGTACTAGAGAATTTTTGAGTAATTTAACCGGGGATGAAAAGAAAGACAGTAATTTAATTGGTCAATTTGGCGTGGGTTTTTATTCAGCTTTTACTGTTGCCGATAAAGTTACAGTGCAATCAAAACGCGCTGGCATGAAGGCTGATCAAGGTGTTATGTGGGAATCTGATGGTACTGGTGAATATTCAATTAAAAACGTTGATCGCTCTGAACGCGGTACCGAAATCACCTTGCACGTTAAAGATGATGCTAAAGAATTTTTAAATAGGTGGAAGCTAGAGTCAGTAATTAAAAAATATTCTGATCATATCTTATGGCCAGTTGTCATGAAGACTGAGGTTTTTCCAGAAAGCGAAGGTGATGATAATGAAAAACCAGAGAAAAAAGAGCCAAAAATAGAAGATAAAGTTGTAAATAGCGCAAAAGCTTTATGGACTAAATCAAAAAGTGATATTACTGACGAAGAATATAAAGAATTATATAAACACGTAAGTCACGATTTCGATGAGCCGCTATTGTGGTCACATAATAAGGTTGAGGGTAAATTACAATATACAAGTTTATTATATATTCCTAAGCACGCGCCATTTGATTTATATATGCGTGAAGGGCAGCATGGTTTAAAGCTCTATGTGCAAAGAGTTTTTATTATGGATGATGCTAAACAATTACTCCCAATGTATTTGCGTTTTGTGCGTGGTATTGTCGATTCTAACGATTTGCCGCTTAATGTTTCGCGCGAAATTTTACAGAGCAGTAAAGTTATAAATAATATAAAAAGCGGTATTGTAAAACGCGTATTGGATATGTTGGCAAAACTTGCGGAAAGCGATAGTGATAAATATCAAGAGTTTTGGAAACAATTTGGTAATGTTCTTAAAGAAGGCACTGCCGAAGATTATGCAAACAAAGATAAAATAGCGAAATTATTACGTTTTGCAACAACGCATGATGATAAAGAGGATCAATTAACCTCTTTTGATGATTATATCTCCAGAATGCGTGAGGGTCAGGATGCTATTTACTATATTACGGCCGAGAACTTTTTGGCTGCTAAAAATAGTCCGCATTTGGAAATTTTCCGTAAAAAAGGCATTGAAGTTTTATTGCTTTCTGATCGGGTTGATGAGTGGCTAGTTGCTAATTTAACTGAATATGAAGGTAAGCAACTAAAGTCAGTTGCCAAGGGAGAATTAAATGTTGGTGAATTAGAAGACGCTGCTGAGAAAGAATCGCAAAAACAAGCAGAAAAGGATTTTGAATCAGTTATTAAACAAGTACAGGAAGTTTTAAAAGAGAAAGCAAAAGAAGTTAGAATTACTCATCGCTTGACCGATTCTCCGGCATGTTTGGTTATGGGCGAAACGGATTTAAGTGCGCAAATGCAGCGTATTATGCAGCAAGCAGGCGCCGCTTTGCCGGAGTCCAAGCCAACTTTAGAATTAAATCCTGAGCATCCATTGATTGTGAAATTAAAAGATGAGCAGGATGATGAGCGTTTTGCCGAGTGGAGTAATATCTTGTTTGATCAAGCAATGCTAGCTGAAGGTGGTAAGTTAGATGATGCCGCAAGTTTTGTAAAACGTTTAAATAAAATGTTGTTGGAATTAGTTTAACATTTGAACGCTTGCCACATATAAATTTGCTAGTGACTTACTGTTTTGGTGTATAGACCCGGATCCTTTGAGTTGCTAAAATTGATGTATAGTCATCACAGGAATTATGAATATGATTAATTATCAGCATGCTATTCTACATTTTGCTGCAGCGTTTGTTTTGAGTTTGTTGTTGGTGCCAGCTGCTATGGTTTTTGCGAGGAAAATTGGTGCGGTGGAGATGGGTGGTTATAGAAAAGTTAATAAAAAACCTATTCCGTTGCTGGGAGGGTTAGCGATTGCGGTTCCATATTTGATCGTGCTCGTTTTGGGTAGATTGCAGATTTTATCTTTGCATAGTTTTCTTAGTTCTCAGGATTTAACTGTATTGCTAATTGGTACAAGCTTGATTTTATTATTAGGTATTATAGATGACAGTAAAGAGATTAGGGCAAGATATAAGTTAATAGGACAATTGTTAGCAACTTCTGTTATTTTTTTGTCTCCTAATTTTATTGTAACTAAAATTAGCTTGCCATGGTTTGGGTTAATTAATCTCGGGTTTGGTTTAGGTGCATTTTTAAGTTTCATGTGGGTATTGGCCTTAATTAATGCGTTTAATTTAATTGATGGTCTTGATGGTTTAGCATCTGGCGTGGCGCTAATTGCTATTTTAACCATGTTAGGTTTAGATTTTTTCGCGACAAATAATATTAATATCTTATTTGTGGTTTTGGCGGCCACTATTTTAGCGTTTTTGTTTTATAATTTTAATCCGGCTAAAGTCTTTCTGGGGGACACTGGAAGCATGTTTTTGGGTTACACAATGGCGATCTTAACCCTGTTGTTTTCACATAAAAGTGGAGTTGTTGTGACTATAATTGCGCCACTTTTAGCCCTAAGTTTTCCAATTTTAGAGATGGCTATTTCTATATTTAGAAGGCTTTTGCGAGGTGCGCCGGTTTTTACTAGTGATGGTGCACACACCCATCATAAGTTATTAAATTTAGGATATTCGCAACGTAAAGTAGTGTTGTTGATTTATTTGGTGTCGGCAATATTTGGTATAAGCGCTATTTTAATGCAAGTTTTGCCGGAGCAAATGATTTTTATAGCGTTCATTTTGGTGGTTGTTAATGTTTCATTTTTAATTTGGCTGGCCGGGTATTTATCTCCGCATCGTTTTGTGGGTTTGGTTGAAAGCAGGCAGAATAATATTTTGCTAAATTCTTTAGCAACTTACGCTAATACTAGTTTGAGAAGATCTATTAATGTAAATGATTTTGGCGCTATAAAATACGTATTAAAACTTTGTATGCGCGAAATGTATCTTAATTATTTATCTGTCCAACTCAAAAATAATGAAAAAACAATATTTGTTTATGGTGGGGTGTCTCGCGGTCATTCTGTTGAGGAAATTCAAACTAAATTGTTTGGTGATGAAACGTTGATTATAACGTATCAATTGTCAGCTTGGCTGCAAAACGATGATTTAGCAAAGCGCCATACGGCCGCTTGTTTGGTAGCTATTTTTAGTTAATTATCAACTTAAATAGTTAGCTTAAATGAATTATTCACCCAGAATTTTATCTATTTTTATACGTCATCCTGGCTCTTTTTCACGTCATCCTGGCTCTTTTTCACGTCATCCTGGCTCTTTTTCACGTCATCCTGGCTCTTTTTCACG
>JAFGXA010000050.1 GCA_016936855.1 Gammaproteobacteria bacterium
AACTAAAACAAAATTTAATGAGAAATTATATGATAGATCAATTAAAAAATAAGGAAACTAAAATGTTTTTCGCGTAAGTCCTGTACAGAAAAAACAGCTGAAGACATAATTGCTGAAGCGACAAAAGAGAAAGATGATCAGTAATGAAGATTAAATTATTAATAGTCGCGACTTTGTTACTACCTTTGACTGGTTGTATTGTGAGGCCAAAACAGGCTAGTAATAAAGATCTTTATCAACACGCTCAAGCAAATCTGCAAAACATTTACTTGCATCAGGAAAAAATAGGTAAAACTATAACTCTTTCTCAGGCTATAGCGCGTGCTTTAAAATATAACTTAGATTACAGAGTGAAAGTTATGCAAATGGCGCTCTCGGCCAACCAATTAAATTTGGCTGCTATGGAGATGTTGCCTGACTTGGGAGCAAACGCTAATTTTTCACATCGCAATAATCAACGTCGCGAATATATTGTTGATAGCAATGGCAATATAACTCCCAATAATAACAGCGTTACTCCGCGGGATATTTTAACTAATGATGTTGGTGTTAGTTGGAATTTGTTAGATTTTGGTTTGAGTTATATCAGAGCAAGGCAGCAGGCCAACAATGCCCTTATTGCTAATGAACAGCGTAGAATGGCTGCTTTTACTTTAGTAAAACAGGTGATAGGTGCTTATTGGCAAGCTTATACGGCACAAACTTTGTTAACTAAGGTGAGAAATTTTGAAGATCAAGTATCATTAGCTCTACATCGTTCGGAGATAATTACTAAAAAACGCTTGACGCCATTAGTGCGCGAGTTAGATTATCAGCAGATTCTATTGCAAACCAAGAGACGTTTACTGAAGTTGCAAGGTCAGCTTAAGCAATCCACGCAGGAGTTAGCTAGCTTGATGAATGTTAAACCCGGTGCTAATTTTGTTTTAACAAAACCACCTGCTAGATATAAATTACTGCGTTCTATGGTCAGTGTTAATTTAAAACAACTGGATAGTTTGGCGTTGGTAAAAAGGCCAGAATTAAGAGAATATTATTATCGGCATAAAATAGCTAAGCTTGGTATTGCTGCCGCAATAGTTAATATGTTGCCAGGAATCACCTTCGACTATTCATATAACTACAATAGTAATAAGTATTTAATTCATGATAAATGGCTCACTACGGATTTTTCAGCCAGCTGGAATTTGATGAAGTTGGTTACAGGGCCACAACAGATTAGTGTTGCGAAATCTGCGACCAAGATGGCAAAGATGCGTTGTGCAGCTATGACAGTTACGGTGTTAACCCAGATTAGATTGGCATTGATGCAATATGATCTATGGTATAAAGATTATGTTACAGCACAAAAAGAACATAAGGTTAGCGCTAGGTTATATAGACATGCTGGTATTTTGTTAAAAACTCATGCTGGTAGTGAGCAGGAGATGATTAGACGTGGTTTGGTATCTTTAACCTCAGAATTGGATGTGGCTGTTTCCTTTGCCAAAGCTAAGGTGGCTTTGGCAAATCTTTATGAGTCAGTTGGTGTTAATTTATTGCCTGATAATGCGCATCTTTTATCGTTGCGTGATATTGTAACTCAAGTCAACAAAATGTTAGATAGACAGAGTAAGTATGGATTTAAAAGTATTGCATCTCGTGAATACAGGCGAGTGTTTGCTAAAAAAGCAAAACATAATTAGGTCGGTTTTGTGATGAGGAAAAAATATGTCAGGTGGTCCTAGTAAAGAAACCAAAATAGGTAGCGCAATTAGCGATACTTCGCATCTTTTAGCTGAGAGTTGGGTGGAGATAATTCGCAATTTTCTTATTGTTTCCCTAATTGGTTCTATGGTTTGGTTTTTTTGTTCAGTATTGCGTTTTACGATCGAGCATAGTACTGATTTTTTATTCGAACAATTTCACCATCATGCCCATCACATTTGGTCAACTGGGTCTTTAATTTTGATTGCAGCGTTAATCGTTAGTGGGGTAGTGCGCGGCTGGATGTTGAAGTATGACTACTGGCAAGATGCCGCTGGTGATGGTGCAGCCACCTCTATCGAGTACTTTCATAAAACTTATACTGGTCATCATGATGATAGTATCGTAGATGTTCGTTATAAACAGTCAACTGTTGGTGCGGCTGTAAGGCGCGTTATTATTACATTTCTGACGGTTGGGTTTGGTGGTAGTGGTGGGATCGAGGGCCCGGTTATTCCTATTGGTGAGCATATTGGTGCTGGATGGAGTAAATTATTTCGTGTTAAAAATCGTCACGATTTACGGGTTTTTCAGATGGCAGGTATTGCAGCTGCAATAAGTACACTACTAAATGCTCCATTTGCAGCGGCACTTTTTGCTGGAGAAGTGGTATTTGCAGAAAGATTAGTTTATAGAACTTTATTGTATTCAATGATTGCTGCTATTTGCGCTTATACATTGAACAATCATTTACTTCATTTTCAACCATTATTTTCTATCGCAGCGCATGCCCACGTTTATGCTCCACGTGAATATTTAGAGGTCTCGTTAGTTGCAATTTTGTGTAGTGCACCAGCTGCTTTGGGTATTAATTCTGTATTAATGCTATTAAGAAAATTTATGACACTTTTTAATGTGACGATTAGAGCTTTAATCGGAGCTTTTTTTATCGGTGCTATAGCATTCATTATGTGGTTTGGTTTGCATATCGCGCCGGAGCATATTTTGGGTGTAAGTGAAGGAACGTTGCAAACATTGATTAATGGTAGCAATCAAGCTTTATTCAACATATGGTGGATCTTGTTTTTACTAGCATTTGCTAAATTATTGACCATGGGGTTTACTTATGCCGCCGGTGGTAGTGTTGGCTTGCTGATTCCAGCTATGTATATTGGTGGCGTCATTGGTGCTGCTATTTATCATGTAATGCCGCTTTTACATATCCCGGTTTTCTCAATGAATCCAAGTCTATTTATTATTGCAGGTATTGCATCAGCTTTGGTTGCGGTTATCGAAATACCGTTGGCGACTATAGCTTTTGTTATGGAAGTTTTTGGTGCGAAATTTGCGGCACCCGCCATTGTTTCGGTAGTGATTTGTCACTTATTAGCAAAACGCTTCAAACTATATGTGGCACCACCAAGACAGCGACGGTAGGTGCTGTTATTGGTATGTGTATGTGATAAAATTAATTTTTGATCAACAAAAGGAGATTTTGCTATGGCGAATAAAAATTACGCGGCTATACATCCGATGGCTTTTGGTTTGGCAATTGGTGTTCTGTGGGCCCTTTGGGTTTCAGTTGCTGCAATTATAGTGGTTGTTTTGCAAAATTACGGTATTAGTAATTACGCCGCTAGTTTTGTCAAAGTTGTAGCATCAATTTACCCCGGATATCAAGCAACTATGCAAGGAGCACTGATTGGCGCGATGTGGGCGTTTTTTGATGGTTTTGTTGGTGGGGTCATTTTAGCTTGGCTTTATAATTTTTTTGGTAAGCCTTTTTTTAATAAATGATTGTTTAAGTTGATTGAGCAGATTCAAAGAGGTCCCCCGGTCAAGCCGGGAGATGGCTGTAAGGTAGATAGATTGTTGTGAACATGGGGTTTAGTTATGAATGGAAAAACTAAAAATAATGGTTGGGATGTATATACGATTAAAAGTGGGGATGGCAAAAGTACTGCTTCGTTTGTTCCAGCTAAAGGTGGAGTTTGTTCTTCTTTTATCGTAACCCATAACCATAAAGAGCAAGAGTTGTTGTTTTTGCATGATGACTTTTGGAAAAATGAACCATATTTTGATTTGCATGGTGGTTTGCCGCTTTTATTCCCAATTTGTGGAAGGTTAGAAAGAAACTGTCATCAAGGTAATTATCTATATAATGGCACATTATATAATTTAACGATTCATGGTTTTGCTTCTTACATGCCTTGGCAAGTTGCATCTTGCCTTGATGATAAAATCACTCTGGAATTGGTTGATAATAAAGATAGCGCGGCTCATTATCCATTTAAGTTTAAGGTGCTACTCGAATATCAAATTCGCGATAACGGATTATTGTGCAAGCAGACTTATGTTAACTTGGGTGACGAACCATTAATTTATTATGCTGGCTTTCACCCTTATTTTTTAACGCCAAATCCTAATGAAGGGAAGGAAGATGTTAGGCTGAATTTTAATGCCAAAAAAATGTTGCGTTATAACGATGCTTTAACCGATATAATTGGTGAGCGACAAAAGTTCGCAGTTCCTGTATCGATTACTGATCCTAATATAAATGAACAATTGGCAATGGTGGCGGATGATAATACTACTACTTTAACTTATCCAAATGATCTTGTGTTATCGATGCGTGCCTGGGGGGAATCCGATACCTATATGTTTCCTTATTTGCAAATTTATACAAAGGCAGATCAACCATTTATTTGTTTGGAACCATGGATGGGGCATCCCAATGGTTTTAATACGGCTTGTGGTTATAGAATAATAGAATCGGGTAAAACCGATACAGCTTATTTGTCAATTAGCGTCGGTAAAGTTGATGAGTGATTTTTTGCAAAAAAAAAAACTATCTTTAGTTATCGCAAGTTTTTTAGCGCTTATTATTTTTTGGAATTTAATTTGGATTTTTATAAATTATAGATCAATCGCTTCTTATAATAATTTAAACAAAGAAGTTTCTAGTTATGTTCCTTTTGATTTGTCGAGTTATCATCTTTTTGGTATTAGTGATTTTGATTTATTGCCTGAGACAAATTTAAATTTAAAACTACAAGCGACCTTTATTGCCAAAAAAAACAGTGCACTGATTATAGTTAAAAATTCTAATCCAAAATTGTATAATACTGAATCTGTCTTGATGGGTGGCGTAACAATTTACAAAATTTTATCAGATATGGTTATTTTGCGTCACAATGGTAAACTGGAAAAATTATCACTATTGAGACCAATTTTACACTTTAGCCCTGAACCACAGGATATTTAAGGAAGGTTTTATAATGAAAAAAACAACAATGATATTGTTTGGTGCTAGTGTCTTATTATTAGCAGGTTGCGCCTCAACTCCTAAGCAAGATTTTGCGCAAGGTTCACAAGAATATAAAAATCAAAGTTATAGCATGTCCTACTATCATGTTATGCGAGCAGCGAAGGCGGGCGATCCTGATGCTGAATATGCTTTAGGTTATATGTATTATTACGGGCGAGGTGCTGATCAAGATTATAAGCAAGCGATGTATTGGATAAAGAAGGCAGCACGTGATGGGCAGCCGCTAGCGCAAAGAGCATTGCGTCTAATCAATGGTGCTGATCAGCCGACGGTTATTAAGGCGAAACCAGCGGTCGTATTACATCCTCGTTATCAACATAAAGCTGCAGCAAAAAAAGTCGCTCATTCCAATAGTAAAAAATTATTATCACAAGAACGCATTTTATTAAAAAGACCGAAGAATCATTATGCATTGCAGCTTATGGCTTCGCAAAATAAAAGGACAATTCAAAGCCTAGTATCTAAATATAATTTAAAACATGTTTATTATTATCGAAAGAGAGTAGTAGGGCGCTTATGGTATGCGTTAGTTTATGGTAACTTCGCAACAAAAAAAGCGGCTATTGCTTCTGTAAGAAGACTGCCAAAAGCTCTGCAGCAGGTAAAACCTTGGGCTCTGTCTTTTGCACAAATCCAGCATGAGATAGCTTTGAGTTAATTTGCGCCTATTCACCCGTCATTCCGGCAGATTTATGCGTCATCCCGGCAGCCGCCGGGACCTAGAGGCATTAAAAAATATTATAATTTTTGTTTTAATTGTCTCTGGGTCCTGGCGTTAGCCAAGATGACGTGAAAAAGAGCTAAAGTTCTGGGTGAACGCGTTGACTGTATTATAATAATTCCTTAAGAAAGATGTGTTAGCATTCTCGTCGATTTAATTGTTAATAACAAATAGGAGTGTTTATGGCGAATAGGTTGGCTGTGTTTTTTGGTTGGCCTGCGTCTGAGAGACGTAAAGCAATAAAGGATGCAATAAATGCCCTTAAGGAGGATCAGGAAAGTTATTGGGCCTTGCTTAGAGCAACTTATAAAATAGGCAAATATGAGCGTAGAGTTAATGCTTATTCTTTGCTATCTTTTGCTTTGTTGGCTGCTGTTATTTTTGAATTGGGTTTGCTTTACGTTGGTGTTTGTACGGCTCCTGTTCTATTTTTAGTGATATTGCCAGCAACGTTGATGGCATTTTCTATTTTTGAATTTTTTAAGGTTAACGATCACCTAAGGACTATATTTCAAGATTATAAACAACAAAAAATGCTTGGCGAAGATCCGTCTGTTCTTAGTTTGTTGAAAAGAATTGCTACCGAAGTTTTCCCGTCTTATTTGGCTATTTTTGCTTCTTTATGCGGTGCTGTTAGTTTTGCTTATGGTGGTGTATATGCCAATCCTTTTCAGCATGGTCCTCTTATTCTGAAGTTTATCGGTGCTGCTGCACATCTTAACCCGTGGACTTTTTTGGTTGTTAATGCTTTGTTTGCTGCTGCTGCAATGATTTATTTGTTTAAAGCAGCTAAGGGCGATCTTCAGCATAAACTCAAAGCTAAAGGAGAAGGCGGTAGACTTACATTTAAAGATTATGCCAGGACCGTAATTAGCGCGCTTTTAATTGGACTGCCTAATTTATATACAGCGATAACAACAAAGAATAAGGAAGAGCGTCACCGACAAATAGAACTCTTTTTTGCATATTCTTTAGGTATGAATGGTGTCGGTTTGGTAGCTACTTTTGCTTTGGCTGCTGTTGTCGCCGGTTCCTTTACGCCTCTTTGGTTTGTTACGGTAGGATTTTTTGCGTATATGGCCATTGCCGCGATCGCTAAGCGAGTTTATGCAGCTACTAGATCTCAAGCTGAATCAGGCATGCTTGCAGAATCAGGTGAGGATCGTGGTTTGTTATCATCTGATGGTGATGCAGAGAATTATGATATCGAGATGAGTGATATTGCGCAAACTACTAAAGATATACTCGCAAGCACAAGTGCTTTAAATGCGGGTTTTTTTGCTCCGCAGGGTGAGATGGCGGCACGGCGTGCTTTATATTCATTGAGTAATGGGGACGAGCCAACGTTGTTAGAACCACGAGAAGTGGTTGACCACCGTTTTTTCGATGCAGCTACTGGTTGTATCTCTGGCTGTGCTGCAATGCGTGTGGCTGCTTATTAAGCTAATTAGAGTTATTGCTAATAGCTATAAATGGCATTTTTTGTTAATCTTGTAAGTTGATTTATATGATTTTGTAACTTATAAGGATCACAAATTATGCCGTTGCCTGGGTATGATGTTTCGGTTGTTGAATATAGAGCCTCACCTATGTGGCAGGATGATTCTTATCCGGCTATTTTAGCGATTTTGTGTCCGAACTCTACTGCGGTGTTAGCTCGTGAGCTTAGAAAACAAAGGGGTGATGCTGATAAGGGCGCTGCTACTGCTTTACACAGAAGGAGGCTTGTTAAAGACTTAATTAAGGATGGTTATTATGCAATACCATCTGGCGTGTTTCTTTTTCTTATTATTTTAGCGCTTGGTTTTGGCTTTGCATTTGGAGTGCATTTTGGAATATGGTTAGCCCTGGTTTCTGTTGGGTTTGTTGTTTTTGAAGCGCTCAGATCTTTCCATCATTTAAGATCTATCTGGAAGACATACAAGCTTGTAGATGATGTATCTTTTTTGCAATTTTTGGCTAGATGTATAATAGAGGTTTTGCCATCCTGGATGGCTATTTTTGGTTCTATAGCTTGCGCTGTATCTACGTGGGATACGATACACTTGCATTTGAGTGTGTACGCTATCCATCATCATGTGTTGTCGTATGTTATCAGTCATTGGCTTCTCGGTGTTGCCGTCTTGGGAAATCCATTTATTTTTACCGCAGTTGGCGCTTTGTTTGCTGTTGCTTGGATGTTGAATTTTTATTACAAAACCAAGACTGCTAGAGCCGAAGGTAAGGTTTGGAAGGATGTTTTTCTCAGTTTTGCTTTTTTTGATATGGTAAATTCACTCTGTTTGGTCGCAACATTTGGGTTGGCGGCTGTTGCAACTTTAAGTTTGTCTACAGCAGGTTCGGCTGCATTAGCTGCAATTGGCATCACCGCAGTTGGTCATGCTATGTTGGTTTTTTGGCCAATAACATTAGTTTTTTTTGGTTTGGCGTGCTTATCGGCTATTGCCAAAAGAGTTAAGCCAATTAGACGCTTGGTTGCAAAGGCCGCAGAGTTAGGTAAAAAGTTTAGATCAAAAGGATTGGCCTCATTAATTGAGTCAAATAGCAAGAATAAAGCAAGAGTATTAGCCGTAGCGCTATATAAAAAAATTAATGTGCATGGTCTCGACATGGATTTGCGAATAATGAGCAAGATAGAAGAGGATGCTGGTGTTATGGCGTTTAAGCCACAACATAATCAAGCTGCTGGCGAGACTTTGGATGGTCCTGAAAATCCCACGGCTGCGGATCCTGTTGTTGTTGATCCGAGCGAAGCAATAGTTCCAAGCGATTTATCTGATGAAGGTGAGCCTGAGAAATTGAGTGATCGTGTTGATCCGTTGTTAGATTTTCTCTTGCAGTTACGCGACAATGAAACTGAGTCGTTGTCTTATGAGTATTGTACCACGACTAGCATCAGCGAATAAATTTTATGGCACCGGTAGGGGCGACCATAGAAGGTCGCCCCTACCGGTGCCAGATCAGTATTATTCTTTTATTAAATCAGGGACGCCGATGATGTGGAATCCTGAATCAACATATAGCACATCGCCGGTGATGCCTGATGCTAAATCAGAGCATAAAAAGGCAGCGGCATTACCAACTTCTTCAATGCTGACATTTTTACGAAGAGGTGCAACCTTTTCATTGAAGTCTAACATTTTCTTTAAGCCTTTAACCCCTGAAGCAGATAAGGTTTTAATTGGTCCGGCTGATACTGCATTTACACG
Organism: Gammaproteobacteria bacterium; assembly: GCA_016936855.1. Lineage (GTDB taxonomy): Bacteria > Pseudomonadota > Gammaproteobacteria > UBA9339 > UBA9339 > JAFGXA01. The sequence continues at coordinate 8,945 of JAFGXA010000050.1, forward strand.
TACGCCTTTTGGTCCCATGCTGGCGGCAAGATATCTGACATTAGCTTCCAGACTTGCTTTGGCAATTCCCATAACGTTATAACTTGGAGTAACGCGTACTGAGCCGATATAAGTCAAGGCTAAAATAGAGGCATTATCGTTTAGCATTGGCTGGGAAGCGCGAGCAAGGCCGGCTAAACTATAGCTGCTGATATCATGAGCAGTTTGAAAGCCTTCGCGAGTAACGCAATCAACATAAGGTCCAGTTAACTGATCGCTGGGTGCAAAAGCTACTGAATGAATCAAAATATCAAAGCTTGACCATTCTTTTTTTAGTTCGACAAAAAGGTCATTAATTTCTTGGTCGCTGCTAACATCGCATGGTAGTACGATTTTGGAATTAAATTCTTTGGCGATGTCAATAACGCGATCTTTGAATCTATCATTTAAATAGGTAAAGGCGAGTTCAGCACCTTGATCGTGCATCGCTTTAGCAATACCGTAAGCGATTGAGCGCTGATTTCCAACTCCGACAATTAATGCTTTTTTACCAGTTAAAAAACCCATAGCAGTTCTCCTTTAAATAACAAGATGCGCTCATATTACCTAACTTGAGTTTTCGATGCTAATTTTTTATTTGATTCTTCTTTATTCCCAAATTGTGGTTGACAGGGGGTAAATTGTGGAGGTATAGTGGAGATATGTGTCACAAAGTGGCAAAAAGTGGAGAAATTTAATGTTTCGAGGCATCAACATGCTAAGTATGGATACGAAAGGGCGATTCGCCGTCCCGAGTCGTTACCGTGCTCGTTTGCAAGAGGATGCTGATAACAGACTAGTTGCTACTATTGATACAGAAGACTTGTGTCTATTGCTTTATCCGCTTCCGGTTTGGAGGCAAATTGAACAGAAGATAGAGTCGTTGCCAAGCTTTGATCGTCGGACTCGTAGAGTTCAGCGTTTACTGATTGGACATGCGACCGAACTAGACATGGATGCCAACGGTCGGATTTTATTGCCGTCTTTATTACGAGAATATGCAAATCTTGAGAAGCGGATAATGCTAATAGGCCAGGGTAAAAAATTTGAAATTTGGGATGAAGACAACTGGAATAAAGGCAGAGACAGTTGGCTACAAGAAGGCATCAAAGATAATGATGTAATCCCAGAACAATTACAAGATATATCTCTGTGAGAAAGGTTTATAGGTCCCGATGCTACTCAAAAAAATCTGATCCTCCGCGTGCGGGGGATCAGCGTTTTGTAGAACATCGGCCAGTGTTGTTAGAAGAGGCCGTTGATGGTCTCAATGTAAAAAAAGATGGGTTTTATGTAGATGCTACTTTCGGTCGCGGCGGACACGCAAAGGCGATTTTGGAAAAACTAAGTAGCAAGGGCAGATTGCTGATTTTTGATAAGGATGAGCGAGCAATTGATGTGGCTCGTAGCATGGAAGATAAGAGAATTTTGATTGAGCAAGGATCTTTTAATCGCTTGGAGGAAGTGGTTAAAGAACAGGGAATGCAAGGCAGGGTTGATGGTGTTTTGGCGGACCTTGGAGTCTCGTCGCCACAACTTGATGAAGCCCTGCGTGGTTTTAGCTTTATGCAGGATGGTCCTTTAGATATGCGAATGGACCAAACACAGGAAGAGACTGCTGAAAGCTGGCTTGCTGAAGTGAGTGAAGCTGAGCTTGCAAGAGTATTGAAAGAATATGGCGAGGAGCGTTATGCAAAACGAATAGCGCGCCGAATCGTAGAAGCGCGGGGGAGTGCACCAATCAGCACCACCTCGCGCTTAGCGACTTTGGTGAAAGAAGCTACTCCACGTTTTGATGAACATAAACATCCTGCTACTAGAACCTTTCAAGCAATTAGGATTGCTGTGAATAATGAGCTTAAAGATCTTGAAGATTTGCTTGATCAATCGGCTAGAGTTTTAGCCGTTGGTGGTAGGCTCGCTGTAATTAGCTTCCATTCGTTGGAAGATAGAATAGTAAAAAGATTTATGGAAAAAAACAGTAAAAAATGGGTGCCAGCTGAAATACCGCTGAAAAGTGAGGAGCTTAAAGCCCCGTTTAAATCTTTTCCAAAAATCAAGGCTAGTCGTGAAGAGGTGTTGAGTAATCCAAGAGCTAGAAGTTCAATGCTGAGAATCATGGAGAGAGTGGCATGAATGCTTTAGTAAAAACGATAGGATATGAACTTAATCTGAACTGGTTGAGCTTTTTAGAGCTTACGCTATCGAGACTACAATTTTGCTGTCTTCTTATTGCTCTTTTTGCTACTGCTTTTAGCATAATCTATACAAAAGATCTTAATCGACGTCTTTTTATTAGTTATCAAGATTCCGCTCAAAAAACCGCAACGATGCAAAACTATTATAGTAAATTATTGTTGGAACAAGGAGCTTGGTCGAGTCAAGCTAGAATTCAAAAGTTGGCTGGCGACCGTTTCCACATGGTTGTGCCCAAAAATAATGAAATTGTTGTAGTAAAACTCTAGGCAATGAAAGATACATGGCACGCACGACGTTTTAATTTTTTGTTATCGGTAGTTGTTTTAATATTTTTTGTTTTGATTGTACGTATTCTTTATCTCAATGTTTTTGATAAACACTTTTTGCAACATCAAAGCTACATCAGATCGGTACGTTTGGAAAAAATTCCGGCACATCGCGGTATGATTTTAGATAGAAACCAGGTGCCGCTAGCAATTAGCAGCGCTGTTGAGTCTATTTGGGTAAATCTTCGCATATTAACAGCTACTCATAGTCAGTTGTGGCATTTGGCAAAATTATTGCATCTTCCATACGCATCAATTTTACATAAGGCAAAAGATAGATCACGTTGGTTTGTTTATTTAAAACGTCGTGTCAACCCAGAGCTCGCTGATGAAATTAAAAATCTAGATATATCTGGAATATTTTTTGAAAGAGAGTTTCAGAGGTTTTATCCAGATGCTGAGGTTACCTCTCACGTGCTAGGTTTTACTAACATAGATGACAAAGGTCAAGAAGGACTAGAGCTCGCCTATAACAGTTGGTTAGAAGGTGAGACTGGTTTAAGAAGAGTGTTAAAGGATCGTTTAGGACATGTGATTGCGAATTTAGAAACTATTAAACGACCAATTGCAGGTCATAATTTGATTTTGAGTTTAGATGCAAGAATTCAATATTTAGCTTTTCAGGTTTTGAAAAAAACCGTTAAAAAATATCATGCAGCATCTGGTTCTATCGTGGTTTTGAATTGTCATACTGGTGAAGTGTTGGCTATGGTTAATCAGCCGGCTTTTAATCCAAACGATAAAAAAAATGCAGATGAAAGTAGTTACCGTAATCGTGCGGTAACCGATCAGTTTGAGCCTGGCTCCACCATGAAGGCGTTTAGTATTATCAGCGCATTAGATAGTGGTAAGTATACGCCCGATACTAAAATCGATACTAATCCAGGTTGGATGGTGGTTGGTGGTAATACCATTAATGATGAGCACGTGAATCATGGAGTCATAACAGTTACTCAAGTTCTGCAAAAATCGAGTAATGTTGGTGCTGCAAAAATGACGCTATCTTTGCCCCCTGAACAACTTTGGAACCTTTTATATCGCTTTGGTTTTGGCGAGCGTACGACAAGTGGTTTCCCCGGGGAGGCGTCAGGAAGCCTTGTTGATCACAGGGTTTGGCGTCCGTTCGTATTAGCAACGCTAGCCTTTGGTTATGGGGTTTCTGCAACTACTTTACAATTGGCTCGTGCTTACGCGATCATCGCTAACGATGGCAAGAAAGTGCCGATAACATTTCTTAAACTAAATAAGACGCCTGATAGTACAGCGGTAATTACTCCTAAAGTGGCGCATGAGATGCTACATATGTTAACTAGTGTGGTAAAGGCTGGTGGTACCGGAGGAAAGGCTAGATTAAGTAATTATACCGTTGCAGGTAAAACCGGCACAGCTTATATTGCTAGCCCTAAAGGTGGCTATGATAAGCACAAATACATAGGGTCGTTTGTTGGTATTGCGCCAGTGTCAAATCCACAGTTAGTTGTGGCTGTGGTAATTCGTGAGCCAAAAGGTCAGCATTTTGGAGGTTTGGTTGCGGCTCCTGCTTTTGCCAAGGTTATGGGCGGCGCATTACGGTTTTTAAATGTAATTCCAGATAAAATGTGATTTAATTTACGTCATTCCGGCGGACGCCGGAATCCAGAGGCATTAAAAATATTTAAATTTTAAAAAACATGAAATTATCAAAATTATTAAAAAACATTTGTGTTATTCCAGATGAATGTGATCGGGAAATATCAGGCTTATCATTGGATAGTCGTAAGGTTAAAGCAGGAGATCTGTTTTTGGCGATTAAGGGGTATAAGGTCGATGGTCGTGATTTTATTGATGATGCAGTTGCTAAGGGTGCGGTGGCGGTTTTGGTTGATGGGATGGAGGATGATCAGGTAGATGGTCAGGTGCTAGGGATGGAGGTCCCCGGTTCCCACGCGCTCGCTCACTCTCGTTGCGCGGGCCCGGGGATGACGGTGCTGAAAAAAAAATACCGAGCTAGTTTTGCAGGGTCGGACACAGTGGTCCGCCCTTACATCTGCCCCAAAGAAAATGTGTGCCAGGTTGAGCATCTGGGCTCAATAATAGGGGAGATCGCTGCGCGATTTTATGAATATCCATCTCGAGAGCTTGATGTAATTGGTATCACTGGCACGAATGGCAAAACATCGTGCGCTCATTTTATTGCACAAATATTGGAGAGTGCCGGTGTTAGGTGTGGTGTGCTTGGTACGGCAGGTTGTGGGTTTTTGGAGAATTTAGATGTGCGGGAGAGGACAACTGGGGATGCTGTTACTTTACAGGAAGATTTTGCTGATTTGTTAAGAGGTGAAGCTAAGGCCGTTAGCATGGAAGTTTCATCGCACGCATTAGTGCAAGGTAGATGCGTTGGTACCAAGATTAAATATGCAGTTTTTACTAATTTGACCCCTGAGCATCTAGATTATCATGGAACCATGGAAGAGTACGCCGCTAGCAAAGAGCTTTTGCTGCAAATGGAAGGTATAAAATACGCTGCTATTAATATTGATGATGAAGTTGGTGTAGGTTTTGCTAAAAAGTATAAAAATAAATTAAAGGTTATTACCTTTAGTCTACACGATAAAAATGCCGATGTTTATGCTAGCAATGTTGTATTAAGCGCATCTGGCATTTCTGCAACAATTAACAGTCCTTGGGGTAGGGCTGAAATTACAATTGACCTTTGGGGGCGCTTTAATTTAAGTAATGTTTTAGCTGCAGTGTCGGTTGTTGGCTTATATGGTATCTCCTGGAATGATATAATTTGTTCCGCACAAAAATTACATGGTGTGCCTGGAAGAATGCAGTCGTTTAAGAATAATTTTTCACCATTAGTCGTTATAGATTATGCACATACAATTGACGCTTTAAGTAAGTTATTAAGTAATTTACAAGAGCACCAGCAAGGTGAAATGATTACAGTGTTCGGTTGCGGAGGGGAGCGCGATAGAACCAAGCGTGCTCCTATGGGAGGTATCGCTGAAAAGTACAGTAGCAAAATTATTTTAACTGATGATAATCCTAGAGGTGAAGATTCTTTAGCAATTATTGAGGAGATTAAGCAGGGCATTTTTGATAAATCAAAAGTGATAGTTGAGTCAAGTCGAGCTTGCGCTATTGATCGCGCTTTTGAAATTGCGAAAAAAGATGACATAATCGTTTTAGCCGGCAAGGGCCATGAGGATTATCAAATAGTCGGGGATAATAAAATACCGTTCAGCGATATTGAATATGTAAAAAACAAATTGAATAAAATGTAGGGGCGGCCCTATGTGGCCGCCCGTGCTAGAATTGGCAAGGCGTCAATTATGATTGATGATTTAACAATAATGAGAATTATGCAATTAAAAGATTTAGATCCGTTCACAAGAGTGAGTATTGACAGTAGAACTTTGCAAAAAGGTGATGTGTTTGTCGCAATTCGAGGGGGAAATTTTGATGGTCATGATTTTGTGGCGGATGCTGCAAAGCGTGGTGCTAAACTAGCTATTGTAGAGCAGAGTGTTAAAACCAAATTACCCTTAATAATAGTAAAAGATACAAAAATAGCTCTAGGTTATTTGGCCAAGGCTAGAAAAAAAACTTGTGATATTAAAGTGGTCGCAGTAACTGGAAGCTGCGGAAAAACTACAACTAAAGAGATGATTGCATCTATCTTAAACCAAGTTGGAGCAACGTTATCTACAACTGGTAATTTAAATAATGATATTGGTTTGCCGCTTACTATGTTGCGTTTAACACCAGAGCATAAATACGCAGTTTTAGAGATGGGGGCAAGCTCTGTTGGCGAAATTGATTATCTGACCAAATTAGCAGAACCAAATGTTGCTGTTATTACTAATGCAGGAGAGGCTCATTTAGAAGATTTTGGTAGTATTGCAAATATCGCTAAAGCAAAGGGCGAAATTTTTAACGGCCTTAAAAGTGGTGGCACGGCTATAGTTAATTTGGATGATAATAATTCATTATTTTGGCTCTCAGAATTAAAGCAAATACAATCAATTAAAGTGTTAACTTTTGGATTACAAAAGGCAGCAAATATTAGGGCTAAAATTAATAAATACGATGAAAATGGTTGCGCGACTTTTAACTTAACAGTTCAATCATCTCAATGTTACTCTTGCGAGCACGAAAATCTAGAGGCACACATTGCACAGTCTCATCATGGTAATATTGATATTGGCTTGCAGCTTCCAGGTGAGCATAATGTTATGAACGCTTTGGCTGCAGCATCGGCAACTTTTGCGCTTGGTGTCCCTTTGTCTCAAATAAAAAGCGGATTAGAAGAGGTGCAATCTGTTGCTATGCGACTTAAAAAGCGAGAAGGTATAAATGGCGCATTGATTTTTGACGATACCTATAATGCCAATCCTAGCGCAACAATTGCTGCTATAAAATTATTGGCTGCATTAAAAGGAGAAAAGTTTTTAGTGTTGGGTGAGATGGCGAGCTTGGGAAGTGAGGCAGAAAGATTTCATTATGAAGTGGGTGCTATGGCGCGTGATCTTGGTATTGATAGATTGTTTGCTTGCGGGGAGTTTGGCAAAACTACGGCTAAAGGATTTGGAAAGGATGGGGTGTATTTTAAAACCAAGGATGAGCTTGTGCTTGCACTATTAAAAGTTATCGATAAAAATAGCGTCGTTTTGATTAAAGGCTCACGTATATCTAAAATGGAAGAAGTTGTAGATAGATTATGTTGTATCAATTAGCGCAATATTTACACCATCATTGGCATTTTTTTGCAGTATTGCAATACATAACGTTACGCAGTATTTTGGCGGCGTTAACGTCTCTTGTAATATCTTTATTATTTGGTCCTAAGCTTATAAAATACTTAACTGCACTTAAGGTTGGGCAAATGGTGCGTAGCGATGGGCCAGAGTCTCACTTACAAAAGGCTGGAACGCCAACAATGGGTGGTTCTCTGATTTTGATTTCAATTGTTATTTCTACACTGTTATGGGCAGATCTTGCTAATAAATATGTGTGGGTAACGCTCTTTGTAATCGTGGGTTTTGGTTTGGTTGGATGGTGTGATGATTATTTGAAGTTAAGTCGTAAAAATTCTAAAGGACTCAAAGCGCGTTACAAATATTTATGGCAAACTATAGTTGGGTTATCTGCTGCTTTGTTACTTTATTTTACGAGACAAAGCCCCCAAGAAACGCAACTAATAGTGCCATTTTTCAAGCATATTATTATTGATCTTGGTTGGTTTTACGTAGTGTTTAGTTACATTGTAATTGTTGGCAGTAGTAATGCGGTTAATTTAACTGATGGTTTGGATGGCTTGGCTATTTTACCAACTGTTTTGGTTGCTATGGCCTTGGGTGTTTTTTCTTATTTAACAGGTAATTATTATTTTGCTCATTATTTGTATATACCATTTATTTCTGGAGCTGGAGAAATTACCATTATTTTAAGTGCCATAGTAGGTTCTGGTTTGGGTTTTCTTTGGTTTAATACTTATCCTGCCCAGGTTTTTATGGGGGATGTTGGAGCTTTGAGTTTGGGTGGAGCTTTGGGCATTGTTGCGGTAATTATTCGTCAGGAATTGGTTCTATTGATTATGGGTGGTATTTTTGTAATTGAAACCCTGTCTGTAATTATACAAGTTGCTTCATTTAAATTGACTGGAAAACGTGTTTTTAAAATGGCGCCTCTACATCACCATTTTGAATTGAGTGGCTGGGCGGAGCCAAAAGTTATAGTGCGATTTTGGATTATAACCTTTGTTTTAGTATTGCTGGGTTTGGCTACTTTGAAGTTACGCTAATTATATTTTAATGATTTGCTTTGTTACTATTTCTTAATTACTATAGCGCTTTGTTTGAATTTGTTATTTTTAAAGGGGAAGCTAATGAGAAAGATTATTATTACCGCGATTATGGCAAGTTGTTTTGCCGTAAGCGCATTCGCAATGTCTCCTGATACAGACAGTTTTTCTGGTATTTATATGGGGGTTGATGCTGGTTATCAATTTGGTAAAAATGATTTGGCACAGTATGATCATAACGCAAAACAGCCTACTACTAATTTGCGACATGATAAAAAGCATAGTGGTGCTTTTGGTTTGCATTTCGGTGGTGGCAAACAGTTCAATAGTTTTTATCTAGGCGCTGAATTAGGTGCAAATTATGCCACCAATGAACAGACGTCCACCATGTTGTCGCAATTAGGCCATCCTTTGATTGTTGCTAGTAGGCCATCATATTCTATGAATTTAGATTTAATTCCTGGTGTCGCTGTTACTAAACGTTTTTTGACTTTTCTAAGATTAGGTATGGGATATTCTGATTACGCTTTAGATGTTGATTATCGTCCTGGTGATCCTGCTCATGAAGTACATGTAAATGAGACGAAACATTACTTTGCATATAGGGCTGGTGTAGGATTTAAGTATCTAGTAAATGATAATTGTACACTTGGCTTTAGCTATGTAAGGGTTCAACCAACAAGCAGCATAAAATATCATGTTGCGCCTAGTGGTGGGCATTCTTTCCATTATGATGTTAAGCCAGCTCGTAATGTGTTTATGCTTAGCGTTAGTTATCTTATTAACATGGGAGACAGTGACTCAGATATGCAAGGTCCTGGTGCATTAACAAATTTTATGGCTAGCTAGTATTGCTCAGCGATAACGTTTTAAACGATAGAATAAAAATACTCGGTTTGTCCGGGTATTTTTTTATGCTCGGGATTGTCGGGGCGTAGTTCTGCAAGCATTAGCGAGCAGAACGAAGCCTGGTGGAGCCGAGGAGGATCGAACTCCCGACCTCTGCATTGCGAACGCAGCGCTCTCCCAGCTGAGCTACGGCCCCAGAAGAACATGAATTATAATGTTGGTCTATGTTGCTTGTCTAGTTTGCTGTTTACAAAAAGCACCGCTATCTATAAAAAAACACCGTGCATGTTTCATCAATTATGTTAGACTCATGTTTTTTCTTGGGGTGCTTTGGTTAGGCAAGGCTGAGATTAAACCCGTTGAACCTGTTCTGGATAATACCAGCGAAGGGAGCAAACTATGTTACTACATGTTCTTGATATTATTGGTGCTGTTTTTAGCTTTTTCTCCACTGTCGCATACATTAGAGTCAGCGTTATTGCTTGGCCATTGGGGATAGTGTCACTTCTGATTGATTTGTATCTTTATTTTACCAAGGGTATTTATGCTGATATGACGTTGCATTTTATGTATTTATTAATGACGTTTTACGGTTGGTATGAATGGAAATTTGGTGGAGATAATAAGGAAGAATTACCAATTGGGTCAATTAGTAAAGGTATGCTTTTTTCCTTAACGCTTTTTGGGATAGTTAGCGCGAGCACTTTATATTTTTTCTTAAAAGATTATGCTCATTCCCAAATTCCGTTATGGGATGCGACCAGTACTGTTGTAAGTTTGATTGCGCAGTTTTTGATTTGCCGCAAAATTATTGAATGTTGGTTTTTATGGTTTTTTGTGGATATGGTCTATAGCGGTATGTACATTTACAAAGGTATTCCAGCTCATGGCATTGTGCAATTTATTTATGTAGGAATGGCGGTTGTTGGGTATTTGAATTGGCAGAAGCAATTGCAGCTCATCAAGTAATAGACTCAGTTGTGCTTCCATTGTAGTATTGTGACCCATGTATCTAAAGAAGGTAAAATTCGCTGGATTTAAGTCATTCGCAGATCCAACAACCATGCTATTTCGTAGCAACCGAACGGGCATAGTTGGTCCCAATGGTTGCGGTAAGTCAAATATAATTGATGGTGTGCGTTGGGTTATGGGAGAAAGCTCCGCTAAACAATTACGCGGAGAGGCCATGGCTGATGTGGTATTTAATGGTAGCAATAAGCGCAAACCGATGGGGCAAGCATCTATAGAACTCTTCTTTGATAACTCTAGTGGCAAAATTGGTGGGGAATTTGCTCCCTACAATGAAATTGCTGTTAGACGCGAAGTCAATCGTGATGGAGCTTCTAATTATTATTTAAATAGTAAGCGCTGCCGACGAAAAGACATTGTTGATATTTTCTTAGGCACCGGTTTAGGTCCGCGTAGTTATTCGATTATTGAGCAAGGTATGATCTCACAATTAATCGAAGCGAAACCAGAAGAGTTGAGATCGCACCTAGAGGAAGCTGCAGGCATTTCTAAATATAAAGAAAGACGGCGCGAAACAGAAAACAGAATAAGACATACCAGAGAAAATCTAGAAAGACTGACAGATATTAGGGAAGAGCTGGCAACACAATTAAGGCGACTAAAGCGTCAAGCTAATGCTGCAGAACGTTACAAAGTTTTAAAGCAAGAACAGAGGCTTTTAAAAGCACAAATTCAAGCTTTGCATTGGCGCGCAGTCATGGAAGATTTCAATGTTCAAAATCAAGCCATTAGTGAAGCTGAATTAGAGCTAGAAGCAAGGTTAGCTGATCACAGCAATAAACTGGCTGAGATTGCTAAAACTCGGGAAGAAAAGTTAGAGGCAGATGATAAACATGCTGAAGTGCAAGAACATTATTATAAAGTTGGTGGTGAAGTAGGTCGCTTAGAACAACAATTGCAACACAACAAAGAACGTTGCACTACCTTAGAAAAAGATCTTGCAAGATTGCAAGAGAATCGAGAAAAGATCGCCCAGCATATCGGTAGTGATGAGGAGCGTTTTGCAACTTTGAGCAAAGAGCTGCTTGAAGTTGAGCCTCAAACTGATAGTGAATCAGGGAAAGTAGGAGAGGCTGAGCTTATTTTGGCAGAGGCTGAGGCTGCATTAAATGAATGGCAAATAGCTTGGGATAGTTTTAATAGTGAGGCTGCTGAAACGGTTAGAAAAGCAGAGGTTGAAGAGGCGCGTCTTAACCATATAGAACAAGGTATTGAGCGCGAAACTGGACAGTTAGGCAGATTGCAAGAAGAGATTGCTCGCTTCGATTTCGCGGAATTAGAAGAAAAAATAGCTACGCTTAAAAAAGAGTGCGATTTATTGCATGAAAAAAATTCTCATCACAAGCAAGAGCTTTTGATTAAACAGCAAGATATGGCTGCTTTGCGTGAAAATAATCAGCGCTTAATCTCTGAGCTTGATGAATTGCGTCTGGATTTGCAAAAAATGCATGGTAGAGAGTCGTCTCTTGAAGCTTTGCAACAGGCGGCACTTAGCGGAGATAATAAAGCTGTCAAATCTTGGTTAAGCAAACACTCTTTGTTGGATAACCCGCGTTTGGCTCAAGGGTTGCGGGTTGAGTCCGGATGGGAGAAGGCAGTTGAAGTGGTGCTAGGTCAGCATCTTGAGGCTTTAGCTGTTGATAATCTAAACTATGCTGTGGACGCTGATTCTTCGCTTGAAGAAGGTAAGTTGGTGCTTTTTAATACAAAGCAAAAAAAAACCACAGTTGATAAAAGTGCTGATAAGTTAATAAGTAAAGTTGATTCAGACTGGGTTGATTATGCTTTATTAGAGCATGTTTATATTGCAGAAAATTTGAATGATGCTATTGCAATGCAGGCTAATCTTAAATCCTATGAATCAATCGTGACAAGTGACGGTGTGTGGGTAGGGCCAGATTGGATTTCTCTTAATAAAAAACAGGACTCGTCTCAGGGTGTTTTGAAGCGTGAAAAAGAATTAAAAAACCTTAAAATTAAGATTAAAGAATATCGCCAACAGCTTGAAAAAAAAGAAGAAGAGCAAAAAATTATTCGCGAAAAACTGTTTGATCTGGAGGCGCAAATAGATCAGAGGCAATCCTTATTGCAGGAGTCATCTGAAGAATATAGTCAGAAGTATGCTGAGTTAAGTTCGATAGAGACTCGCTTATCCCACCAAAAGGAACGTTTTGCAAGTTTAGAAAGAGATATTGTTGAGCACAAAAATAGAATAGCTGTTTTAAAAGAACAGAAAAATACTGTGCATGCAATTTGGAGTACTAGTAAGGAGCAAAAGCTTTCAGTAGAAGAGCGCAGAGCTGAGCTTGCAAGGGAGCGCAGTATTTATCAAGAAAAGGTAGTTGATGCTCGCAATACACTAAATCATGTTAAAGAAGAAGCTAATGCTCTTTTGATGCGAGTTGAATTTGGGCGGAATCAACGTAATTATCTACAAGAAAACTTGTCTCGTTCACGTACGCAACTTGCAGATATAGAGGAACAGCAAGAGCAGCTGACGGCCGCTCTTATGCATGCTAAAGAGCCATTATCAAGTTTGGAAGAAACCTTGAATAAGAATCTTGATATGCGTCTTACAGTAGAAGAAGAGCTTCGTACTGCTAAAATTGAACTGGATAATAAAGAACATGAGCTGCGTGATTTGGAGCAAAAACAAGATGAAATACAAAATCTCACGCAAGAATTAAGGGATAGAATTAGCAGCTTGAAAATGGAAGCCAAAGCGTTAGAGGTAAGAAGTGAAGGTTATTTGGCGCAAGTTGATGAAGCTGGTTTTGAGCTTAAAAAACTATTAGAAGATCTATCTTGCGAGGCAACAATTAATTCTCAAGAAGAGTCCTTATTGCAAGTATCCCATAAGATTGAACGTTTAGGTCCGATAAATTTGGCAGCTATTGATGAATACAAACAGCAGGAAGAGCGTAAAAATTATTTAGATGCACAAAACAATGACCTAGAAGAGGCGCTAGCAACTTTAGAAAGCGCTATGGCGAAAATTGATCGCGAAACGCGTATAAGATTTAAAAATACTTTTGAGGCTGTGAATCAGGAGTTTCAAAGATTATTTCCGTTGGTCTTCGGCGGTGGGAGCGCTTCTTTAGAGTTAACTGAAAATGATTTGTTAAATACCGGTGTTTTGATTATGGCACAACCGCCTGGTAAGAGAAATTCGACCATTCATCTTTTATCTGGTGGTGAGAAGGCGTTGACTGCTATTGCTTTGGTGTTTTCTATATTTCAGCTAAATCCGGCACCGTTTTGTATGTTGGATGAAGTGGATGCTCCTTTGGATGATAATAATGTAATGCGCTTTTGTAATTTGGTAAAAGAGATATCGGACAAAATTCAGATTATTTTTATAACACACAATAAAACAACGATGGAGATGGCTAATCAATTGGCGGGTATTACCATGCATGAACCTGGTGTATCGCGTATTGTGTCGGTCGATGTTGATGAAGCAGTGAAGATGGCGGATAAGTAGGGGCACAGCGTTCTGTTAATATTGATGACTTAACCAGCAGAGGTGCGGTGTTATCGAGGTCCCCCGATCAAGTCGGGGGATGACTTTGGCATTTACTAGCTTTGTGCTTTGTTTTGATAGGAATTAATAATGGAAATAAACAATATAAAAAACCAGATTGATGATCTCAAAGTGCGAGAGACTGCGCTTCGGGGGTATCTTTAACTTTGACAAAAAGCATGTGAGATTAACGGAAATTAACAGACAGCTAGAAGATGTAGCTATTTGGCAAGATCCAGAAAGAGCGCAAATGCTTGCTAAGGAAAGATCTGATTTAGGAGTCATTGTTGATACTCTAAAGCAGTTAGATAAAGACTTAAATGATTTAGCTGAACTTGCTGAAATAGTAGAAGAGACGGATGATGAAGAATTAACGATCGAACTTTTACGTGATGTTAATGCTGCTAGCAAAGAAGTCGATAAATTAGAATTTCAACGCATGTTTTCAGGCAAAATGGATGCTAATGATGCTTATTTAGAAATTAACGCAGGTTCAGGTGGTACTGAGGCACAAGACTGGGCTGAAATGTTGTTGCGTATGTATTTGCGTTGGGCAGAAAAACACGATTTTAAAAGCGAAATGATTGAGGTTTCTCCTGGAGAAGTTGCTGGTATTAAAAGCGCTACGGTAAAAATATCTGGTAGTTACGTTTATGGTTGGGCTCGTACCGAAAGTGGTGTCCATCGATTGGTTCGAAAGTCGCCGTTTGATTCTGGTAATAGACGTCACACCTCTTTTGCCAGCGTTTTTGTGTCTCCTGTCATAGAAGACAATATTGAAATTGATATTAATCCGGCTGATTTAAGAATAGATACCTATCGATCACAGGGCGCAGGTGGGCAACATGTTAATACCACCGATTCGGCGGTGAGGATTACACATGTTCCAACTGGGATTGTCGCGCAATGTCAAAATGATCGTTCGCAACATAAGAATCGTGCACAAGCGATGCAACAGTTGCGTTCTAAGCTTTATCAGTTAGAATTGCAAGAGAAAATGGCTGAGAGGCAGGCTCAAGAAGATGCCAAAATGGGTATTACTTGGGGAAGTCAGATTCGTTCATATATCTTGGATGATGCTAGAGTTAAAGATTTACGCACTGGTATTGAGAACCGAAATCCACAAGAGATATTGGATGGCGAGCTTGATATGTTTATTGAAGAGAGTTTGAAACAAGGGGTTTAAAATGGTAGGTGACCAAAGTATTGTAATTGATGAAAATGAACAAATAAAAGTACGCAGAGCGAAACTTGCTGCATTGCGTGAACAAGGTTGTGCTTATCCAAATGACTTTCGAACTGATGCCTTAGCGGAGGAACTCATTAATCTTTATGCTGATCACGATAATGAAGCTTTAGAGCAAAACCCAATTCGAGTCAAAGTAGCAGGTCGCATTATGACTCGCAGAATTATGGGTAAAGCTAGCTTTACTCACATCAAAGATATGTCAGGTAAAATCCAACTCTATATTAAACGCGATGACTTACCAGAAGGTGTATATGCGGATTTTAAAACTTGGGATTTGGGCGACATTATCGGTGTTGAAGGTATTTTATTTAAGACTAAAACAGATGAGCTTACTGTTCGTGCGACTGATATTAAACTTTTAACCAAGGCGTTGCGACCATTACCAGATAAATATCATGGTTTAACTGATCATGAAATGCGTTATCGAAAACGTTATGTGGATTTGATAGCAAATGAAGAGACCAAAAAAATCTTTTTGATTCGATCAAAATTAGTAAGCTCTATGCGTCGTTTATTTGAAGAGCATGGTTTTGTGGAAGTTGAAACTCCAATGATGCAATCGATGGCAGGTGGTGCTTTGGCACGTCCTTTTATTACCCACCATAATGCTTTAGATATGGAACTATATATGCGTATTGCACCCGAGCTTTTTTTGAAGAGATTGGTTGTCGGTGGTTTTGATCGAGTATTTGAGATAAATCGTAATTTTAGGAACGAAGGTATTTCAACACGGCATAATCCAGAGTTTACTATGATTGAGTTTTATTGGGCTTATGTTGATTACCATCATCTAATGGATTTTACTGAAAATATGTTGAGGCATTTAGCGCTCGATGTGTTGGGAAGTGAACAGTTAACCTATCAAGGGATGGATGTTGATTTCTCAGGGCCTTTTGAACGGATGACAGTCAAAGAGGCGATATTAAAGCATAATCCGGATATTACACTCGAAGATTTAAATGATTTATCTAAAGCAAAAGCGATAGCATCCAAATTAGATATTTCGGTAGAAAATAGTTGGGGGCTAGGTAAAATTCAAATCGAAATTTTTGAAAAGACAGCCGAGCACAAATTGCAGCAACCAACTTTTATTACAGCGTATCCAGCTGAAGTATCTCCTTTAGCGCGTCGCAATGATCTTGATCCTTTTGTAACAGATCGCTTTGAATTTTTTGTGGCAGGTAGAGAAATAGCCAATGGTTTCTCTGAACTAAATGATCCTGAAGATCAAGCAGAACGCTTTAAAGCACAGGTAAAAGAGCGTGAAGCAGGGGATAATGAAGCTATGGATTATGATGAGGATTATATAGAAGCTTTAGAATATGGGCTGCCACCAACAGCTGGCCAAGGAATCGGTATTGATCGCTTAGCAATGTTATTTACCGATTCACCATCGATCAGAGATGTTATTTTGTTCCCGCTAATGCGTAAGTAGGTTAATGCAAAAAGACTATAATGCAAAATTGGACTTCTGGTACCAAGAACCACTTGGCAAAGTAGTTTATGCCTCCGAACAAGAGCTAATTGCATCGTACTTAAAAAACAGATTCGGTCATTATCTATTGCAAGTTGGTGGTTCGCGTTGTAGTGGCTATGTCACAGCAAGTCCTATTCAAAATAAAATCTATTTAAGTGAAGAGCGAGTCTCTGGCGTGTATGATGCTACTATCCAAGCTAAATATGAAGATTTACCTTTTCAGCTTAATTCTGTTGATGTGGCTTTGGTAGCACATGCTTTAGAGAGCGCTAAAAAACCTCAAAAACTTTTGAGTGAGCTTTTTCACGTTCTTTTGCCCAATGGTTATTTATTAATAATAGGATTTAATCCAGTAAGTTGCTGGAAATTAGCGAGCATTTTTCAAGATAAATCACGCATGCCATGGCTTGGTAATTGGCATACTATATCCAAAGTAAATGAGTGGTTGCAGGAAGTTGGGTTTGACATTATTGAGTATAATAGTTGCTTTTTTAATTTTCCGACCACCAATAAAACTCTATCACAACATGGTAAATATTTAGAAATGCTTGGTTCTGCAGTACTACCATCATGCGGCGCAATCTACGCCATTTTAGCTAAAAAAACGGTATTAAGCATGATTCCTTTGCAAAAAAACAGAAGAGAAAAACGTCACCGCGCTGTCGTCTCTGCAGATGTTACAGCTCACCAAATATCTTAGACTTAATATGTACTTAATATTGTAGTGATACCTTATATATAACATAAAATTGTAAGGTAATAAAAAATGCGTGAAGAAATAATTGAATATGATTATACCCTTGAATATA
>JAFGXA010000051.1 GCA_016936855.1 Gammaproteobacteria bacterium
AATGATGAAGAGTTTAGAAAAAAACATCACAAATTTTTATGAAAGATTGGATTATCTTTTGTTAAAATATTAATCTAAAATACTATATATCTGCGAATTTCTGAGCTAACAGCCTCAGCGCGTTGGGAACCTAAAATGGGTGACTTTTATCAAGATAGCCAGGGTCGCTGGTGGTTTAAAACCGTAGGTAAAGGCAACAAGGAGCGTGATATTTCCGTGGGAGACACCATGTTAAATGCGCTAAAGCGTTACCGCGAAAACCGTAATTTGGCACCTACCCTACCGGCTCCTGGTGAAAATGAACCATTGATCCATAAATTAATTGGTAAAGGACCAGTCTCTAGTACTAGAGAAATTCGCTATTTGGTACAATATTGTTTTGATGCTGCTATTAACAGCCTTATAAAAGATGGTAAAAAGAACGAAACTGTAGCATTGGAAGAGGCCACTGTGCACTGGTTGCGCCATACTGGTATCTCCGATGATTTGAACAAGCTTGGCCGACCAACATCTCATGTGCGCGATGATGCTGGACACTCCAATAGTGCTATCACTGATTTATATAACGATAGTGAGCTACAAGCTCGACACGCTTCGGCTAATGCCAAAAAACTGGATGATTTTACCGCTTAATTTGTGTTAGTTTGAATTTATCTTGGTGATATTTTGGGAGAAAAAACTAATGTCTGCCGAACAAGAAACTGATTTTTCGTTTAGAGATGGATTGGCTTATTTAATGTTAGATGAGGCTCTCCGAGCTTATGATAATACAGTATTAGCTAGAGTCGTGGAGCCAATGCTAAAAGACGCTGAGGTGGCTCATATTGGTATGCCTATTTTAAAAACTCCGCTGTTAGCACTGAACTTTGTAGGGTATATGAGTCAAGAGCTTGATAGGGGGTTCTCAGTCGAAGAAGCCACACAAAGATCTATGTTGAAAGTTGGTGGGGATTTATTATCCGTATCCGCCTTAAAGAAATTCGGAAAAGCAGCTGCTAGAATAGGTCTCCCATCTGTAGCGCCTGTTTTAGATGCAGCCTTCCTTACTACCCGTATATTCTCATACCTTGGCAAAACAAGAGTTAATGCCAATATTGATGCTACCATTAGAATGTTTGATGAAAATTTCATCTCTCCTGATGGTGGTAGCGGAGATCAATCTACTGATTATTTGAGATTTGCCATGTGGAATGCTCCAGGAGAAGAAGTTTACGAAGATACACTTTTTATGCGACGTTTAATTGATGTCAGCACTTTGGTTACTAACTTTCATGATGATTTTCTTGATGGGATGGTGACAAATATAAGGCATGGTTTTGGCGTGATACTAGATGGTGCTCGATTTTTCCTTGAAGAATCTGCCAGTGCTTTTTCTGAATACATAGCTAGAGAAATTATACAAGATCAACAGAGAGCTAGAATTTTAAGAGAAAATTTAGTTGAGCCTGCCATGCATTATGCCAGCATTATTACTGGTGAAGTTATAGATGCTACTAGTATTTATCTGGAATCAGAAATTAGACAACAGGAATTACTTGGTAGAGCGTTGGATGAGCATATAGTACGACCTGCATATGAAGCATTGCGTGGAACATACCGCACACTGGAAAATTTAGTTACAGATTTTTTTAATTCTGATGCTGCAAATCTTTTCCAAGAGGATGAACGAATTACCGATATATATGATAGATATTTACAAACTACGTCTGCAGCAATAACCAGAAATCTGAGTGATCTTACCGGAGCCACTATCTATGAAGATGGAAAAGCAGCATATTTAGGCATTGTTTCCGATCCGTTACAGTTATTGCCTCGAGACACAGAAAGATCAAGCTTTGATTTTTTTCAACCAGAAGGTCGAAATGAGCTTTCTCGGAATTTATTCGCCATACCACCTGACCTTGTAAGAGATGATCTTGCGCGCTTTAATACACGTAGATTTTTTGAAGCACCGCCACCACCATCAAGGGGATTGCTGGATAGAATCGATGCTGGTGGTTTTGTAGATGAAGGGGGAAATTTAAATTATGGAGCCAGATTGGGTTTCGATAATGCAACAGTCGGCGCGGGGTTTTCTGTAGGACCAGATGGATGGAAAATTGGAGCTACCTTTACTACTACAGCACTCTCGGGAGGGCAGATTGCAGCAGCCATTAGTACTTATTTATTCTTAGAAGGAGTAGATGTTTTTAATACAGTAAGGAAAATAAAAAAAGAATACCCTTTCACAAAGTACACACCTTTATCAGATAGTCAGTTGCGTAAACGCATAGATGATATGGAAACATATATGTTAAAAAATATTTCATCTCCTAATTTGCGAGAATATTTTTACCTATCAGATGCTCAGCGCTTGCAAATTGCAAATTTGCTTAAAGCCTTTGATAAAGCAGAGCATGAAAGAGTCAATGCAACGAATCGTTTAACACGTCACCAACAATATGAAGAGCGTGTCGGATCACTAGCAAAAATAACGACCAGAAAAGGAAAGCGTGCTAAACAGCTAGAGGAACTTGATGTGCTTCTTAGTGAATTACAGTCAACAATTACTGCAACATATCAGTCTTTTGTTGAAGAGCGACAGCAAGTTTATGCAGATGAATCATTAGCAACTAAAGTATTTCTTGAGCCAGAAAATCAAATATTACGTAAAGCTTATATTAATGAACTATTATCTCAAGGTGATTTAGATGTTGCTGTAGATCAATGTAATTTGTATCTAAATTCAAATCCAGATGATAAAGAAGTACTGTTTGTGCGCAATTATTCCGAATTGCTATCAGCGTTTCAGAGAGAGGATCACGCTGGGGTTATAACTATAGCAAATCAACAGCTTGAACGGGACGTTTCTAGTGAACAAGCTTTAATGTTTCGTGCTGATGCAAATTTAGCCATGAATAGAAGCGATTTGGCAGTAGAAGATTTTAAAACAGTTCTAGTGATAAACCCTGAAAACTATCAGGCTCATCTAAAACTCGGAGATTTTCATTCACAAAAAGGAAATTATGGTAAAGCCAATAAACACTACAAAGAAGCACTTAGTATATTAAATCAGAGAGGTGATATTTCAGAAGCTGAAAGACAGCTAATCGATAAAATTGAAGAAGTCAGTAAAAATATAGATAAAAGAAGATCTGAACGCATTAAATCTATATGCATTGAATACGGCATTGTTCTGTTAGGCGGCTTAATGGATTATACCTACTTCAGGTTAACCAGAAAAACAAGAATGAGTTATAGGTTACCGCCAATGCAGATACCCAGCCAATTCACAACGCAAACAGCAATGCGTCGGTTTGACTGGGCATCATCAGCTGTACCGAAAAATATGCGTTTATAAAAGTCTCAGTTGAGGCACATGCTCTCTGCGCTGATCTCGCATTCTATCATTAATCTCACACTCACGATTAATACATACCTGCCCATCGAATTCGCGCAGTCCATGAATTTTTCCTTGGAAAAACGTTATGTTTGGCGTGTAGCCCATACCGACAACTTGCCTACTACCATTTCTCCACACAACTTTTTTGTCTTGCTCGGAAAATTTGCCAACCATATAAGTAATAAAATTATAGGAATAACCTTTTGATTGGTAAGCAAGTACGATCCATCTGTTTTGAGCAATGGTCAATGATGGAGTAATAGCTCTGTGTTTGAACTCAGTAAATCCAGAAAAATCCACGCCATTCACCTTAATAGTTCCAACTGAGTAATATAAAGTTCTAATTGTGGACAATTCATGTTTATGACATTCTAATAAATATTTTGCGTTACCCCTTGCTCCAGGAATCACAACTGCTGTTGTCTCTTTTCCAGAGGTATATTTTTCTCGCTTTACAACATTAACCTGTAGTGCATCACCGGAATAGTCGAGATCAACCATGCAGTAATATAGCTGCCCTGTGCCGACGATTTTACCACCTTCTGTTTTAATTGCTTCATAGGTGAAAACACATTTATTGTCGGCACAAACATTTATTGAACCTATTATACCTTTACCTATTGATACTTCAGGCCTCTTCCAAGTTACGCTGCCCGTTTCTGGATTTATAACTCCAACCCTTAAAAACATATTACCATCTGTTGCTCTTTGTTTAATAGTGATAATTGCATCATCACTCATCACCGTCTTGACTGTCTCAGCGTCACTTGGCCATATATCCTCAAATTCATCACGCCAATCAATGCCAGTAACCCCTCTACCTGCTTGAA
This sequence comes from Gammaproteobacteria bacterium, assembly GCA_016936855.1. Classification (GTDB taxonomy): domain Bacteria; phylum Pseudomonadota; class Gammaproteobacteria; order UBA9339; family UBA9339; genus JAFGXA01. The sequence goes on from JAFGXA010000051.1 coordinate 4,213, forward strand.
CTGTTCCCATTCTGTAGTGAATACTTCCATCGTTCTTTTTATATACCTGTACCAAATAATTGCCATTGGCGGCTAAGCTGACGCTTCGTCTAGGTCGATAAGTGTCATCCTTTTCAATATCCCCAAAAAAGTTAATTTCACGTGACTTACTTGGTTCTAGACGAGAAGCCGCTGGTAAGCGGCTATGCACAAAGCTATAAGCTGCTTTATTGTCATTAGATGCAAATTTGGATAGCGAACTTGCACATCGCCAACGAAAAGTGCGTGCAGCTTCCAGCAAATTTTTAGTTGTACCTTCACCAAGAGCACACATTAAGCCTCTATACAAATAGGTTTCTTCTTGCTGACACATTGGAAGATCATATAGGGGTTCTGTGTATTCTCTGTCAGGTTCATACCCTAAATATTGCATAGCGCGTTCATAACGATCTCTGTCTGGGCCAAAATAAGTTAACTTAGCTAGGTATACTCTTGCTGGCTGAAAACCATAGTCATAGGATAGTTGGAATAATCTTGCAGCCTCTTCTAGATTTTCCTCTGTTCCATAGCCATTATAATGGCAAATAGCCAAGAAAAAATTTACATATTGATTAAGTGGAGCAAGATTATGCGCCCTTAGCAATCGCTCATACATTTGACCATAGTCTTTTTTGATTAAGGGCAATTTTAAAGCGAAAGTAAGTTCTATTAAGGGATGATCGCCATCTCCAATTGCCCTTTTGATTCTTTGTTCCAAAGTATTTAATGGTTGATCTCTCAAGAAAGCGACAATACTTGGTGCCTCTAACCTGTTAAATTCCGGTATTACCCTGCTCTCCCCACGCCCTTGCAGTCCGGATCGTAATATAAGCTCCTCAAAAGTATTTATCTCTCTGCCCATCAACCCAGCAACATAGGCATCATTTATGAGAAACAAGCAAAGTAATGCTAACGATACTACAGACGCGTCCTTTCTATATAGTCCCTCATTAGATTCGTCTAAGACATCTCCTACAAGAACATTGATGGCTGTTCTCGAATAAGTAAAGAAGTTTTCAAAACTCCATTCAAAGGGTTCGCCGTAACCGAAATAGCTAGATAATGCCAAAAATAAGTTAGCACGATCACAACCAGCTTCAGCTGCTCTTGTTATGTGACCTTTTGCTTCTTCTGGGTTGCGCTCTATTCCGTAACCGTTTAGCAACATAATACCCAAATAAAATGTTGCAAGAGTATGTCCATTTTCATGGGCAATATTCAATGATTCACGAATTTCAGCATAAACCTCATCGCGTTCTCTATCTTGAAAGACATCATAACCATCCAAATATAACGCTGCACGCCAAACTCTAGCATCATTACTCCCCTGTTCTATTGCGCGATCATAATAGGTAATTGCGCTCCCATGATTTCTTTCTATTCGTATGCCATCTGCGTAACACTTGCCGATTTTTGCCAGTATTTCCTTATCTACTGCATCACCCACCATTTCCTCTATTTTAGTCAATGCAGTTATATCGAATGGATCTATCACTAGTATCAGCTCTTGGCAGTATAAAATCATTTGTCTTAAATCGATATTGCGTGGTACAGCACGGATTCTTTGAACTCTATGCAAATAATTCCATGATGGCCTCATTATCTCTAGAGGAAAAGTCGCCGGATTGCCTATAGCAGATAACGCTTTACTCAGCATCATTAACAATTCTTTTTTTAGGTATCTTTTATTAGCTAACGTAGCATCACCGGAGAATAGTTCTAGTGATGTAGTAAATGCATTTGCTGCTTTCCCATAACGGTTTAACTCTAAATACGAAATAGCCTGTATCTTTAATAGAAACCAATCGGGGCGCTCGAATACAATGGCATTGCTGACATGCTCTACAACTTCAACATAATTCCTCAAAAGGAAGAGCATTCTGGCGCGAATTCCGTATTGATTTTGATTGCCCGTTCTGGGAGACAACGATTGTCTGTAGCTAGAAATAGCAGCATCAATTTCTCCTATTTCTTCATGACAATATCCAAGCAAGTTACGCGTATCAACATCTATATCAGCATCATCACTGTCTAACTTTTCTCTTATAAAATCGATTGCTTTCTTATGTTTTCCTAATTTGTGTTTGCACAATGCAAAATTGTGCACTAATTTAGCGTAGTTTCTTTGTCGTATGAATCCTCCATCCTCTTCGTCGCTTAACGTTGCAGGCCATATCTCTAATGCTTCTTTTAGTGCCTGTAGTGCTTGATTGAAATCTCCTCTCTGCATTGATGTATTTGCAACTTCCGCTAACTGATTGAATCTTTCCCTCATCCAAGCTAATTGCCTAAGTTCTTTGCTCTCAGCTTCTCTGCGACGATTTTCAAAATAATCGATAGTTTTGCTAAGAATTGTAACCCCAGCCTGTATTGCTCCATATTCGCCAGTGCTCATGCCATCGCGGGGTTGAGAACCATTTCTACGCTCTTCTGACATTTTATTATCCTCTTGTAGTTTTTAATTGAATTAATTTTTTATTTCTAGGGAAAAATTACAACGTTTTTCCCAATTGTTTATGTATTGCTTTGCTAAATTTCTATCTTTAATAATTAATACATTTTCCGCATTGTATTTATTTGCTGCCTTGCTAAAGTTAAACGAACCAGTCTTATATCTGTACGCGCTGATTGATAGTAAAAATGGTTCTAATTCAGTAGCAAAATCTGTACGCACTTTGCTGCGACGGTTAGTTTTGTTGCTAAGAGTAACGACAGGTTGCGCTGTTTTTGGTTTCGCTAAATAAAAAATCGGTAAGGAACTAATAATTTTTTGATGTTGTCTATGACCCTTATCGCCACTAGTGATGTTGGCGGCCCAAGAGGGCCTAATGATTCGCTTAATAGCTAGTTTAGCAGTTGCTTCCAACATATCTAATTTTACCAATTGTACATCGATATGTTCGCCCTTCCCTGCCTTTAATAAGGCTGCTTGTGCTTCTTGCTTGCTCACTTTTACGATGGAGCAGCCCAAGTTTCTTGTGCGCATTATCTAGGGAGCGTCACTAAATTTTTAATGGCATAGATGGCTCGACCTCGATCAGCAACAAATTGCTCTGATCTTAACGCCAGGATTTGTTCTGGCGGTAATTTATTGTATATATGGAGACACAGCGCATTTAGAGCGCACATTAATTGCGCCATAGCTTGGATTATTTGTTGCTGATAAATATCTGCCCTTTCCATAAGTTAATAATAACAGAAATTTAGCTCGTAACCAATGAAGATAAAACAACCACAAATTTATCTGTAATCAAGAATAAAGGCTCGGGAAGTAAGGCATGGCGCAGTAAGATCTTTGGTTTGTGGGGTATAAATTGTAGTGTTATTGGTTACGAGCTAAATTTAGAATTAAAAACCGGAGGGCTGCGTAAGTCTGATTATTTGTCAGCTGTAGCCTAGGAAATTGGAAGCTTCGCCATTTATGGCGGAGAGCAGTCACAAGACCTTTCTGCTTCTTCATATCCGCTCATCATTTCGCTTATACCTGATATTAAACGCGCCATCGATTCATTAACTGTACGTTCATTTGCGCTATCTAAAACCGAGCGTACAGCTCAGGACTTACGCGAAAAACATTTTTCTGAAGTTATTTTCAGATAATTTTCATTTTTCCGCATAAAGTTCTTGACAGGGTTTTTTG
>JAFGXA010000052.1 GCA_016936855.1 Gammaproteobacteria bacterium
CTGCATCAGGGTATTAACTTAAAAAAACCAATCGAGATGCTACAATAACATTTTTTTGGAACCGATTTGGCGAACCTATACAATCCCAATGGTAGACACAATTTTATTAACATCAGCAGCAACACTTACTTCTTCAGACCATTTACTACCATCAAACTGTAATAAACCTGGCATATTTACTGCTGGATCACAAACTATGCGATTAATATCGTTAACAACCTTGAATAAATCTACATTTGGTGCTCTTAAGAACGAATCATCTGTTGGTTCAAAAATTTCACCTGATAGATTAACAGCAATAGAGTGGGTGGCATTTTCCTGTGTTATAAATGATATGCCCTTCTCTACTAGTAGCGCTTTTCCAAGCATACTAAAGTGCGTACTGATTAATTCTCTTTCATGATCGGAAAGCATAACGTTATCAACTTGCCTAATAACGAACAACTGATAGCTGCCCTGATCTCCCCTACTAACCCAATCGATTTCTTTAAGAATCTCAGTAAAAGGCAATTGCCTACTTTTATGCGTCAAAGATATACGACCATTTTCACCACAAACAATTACAGCCAAACAACTTTGCAGATCATCTGTCGCTAACCCAGTAAAATCAATGCCACTGTTAACCGCTGGATCGTACCTCACAATACAGTCTTGGTTTGCACAAATTAATCGTTCTCTTGACATACTTAGCTCCTTTACCTCATAAAATCAGGCACAAAACTGTAACACTGTAAAAAAGAATTCACAATTTCTGTGGATAACTATAGCAATATTATTTTCAATATACGTCTATGGGGAAGCACCACTTACCACATCAGAAACCCCAGAATCCATCCGGTTTCCTGACTGGGATGATATAACACTAAACATAGCAGGCACTGCTTCCGACGCTCGTCCTGATGCTGACGATGTGTCATATAATCCAGAAAGATCCGAACTAAAACCAGGCAAATCTCCACCATCGGATTCCGCACCACTTATTGAATCAATTGTAATGCCAGTAATTTCAGAAATATTTCCAGCAATACCAGCTGCTAATTCATCTTGTGATCCTCTCGAAATAGCCGTTAAAAAGTTTGCTATAACCTCTCCGTCAATCACTTGAGTTCTAGCTAAATTTTCGAGAATACATGCACTTTGCTGAATTGATCCTTCAATATTTTTATCTATGCGAAAAACTTTATCTGCACTCAAAAGTATAGTCAAATATTTAGCCGTCATTTTGAACGCTTCATTTGGATCTGGCGCAATAAAAATGCTAAATTTAGCCAACATTCCTGCGACAGTTAATGAAGCTAGATTTATTCTATATTCACCAAATTCAAATAATCTAGAAACCTCCTCAAAGCCATAACCACGTACAAATAGAGATTCTATTATTTGAACCCCTTTATTTCTCAATTCTTCATCTTCATTATTTATTAGATCAACTGCAAAATGTGTTAATTTTAAAAAAGCATCTGAATCTAGAGGAGCAACCTGGGGAATAACTCTTAAGAAAGAATTGGCCAAACTAAGCAGGGATTCATTTGGCAATCGCACGATCGGCAACAAATCCAAAACCCAACCAACATTTGCGCCACTAATCCCTAATATTTCAATCACGAAATCACTTTTGATCTGCTCTGCTAAATTTAAATCAGGAGATGAAAGGAATGTTAATAACAAACGTGCATTTTCTCGAGCGTTTCCATCTGTATCACACATTGCAACTCTTATAACAAAAGAAATGTACCTAATAACTATATCTCTGCTACTGCGCACTTCGCCCTTAATTCTATTTATACACTGTAATTTTGTATCAGACTGGTACTCTCCATACAAAGCCGTATACAGTAACCTATAGAAATCGTCGTCACTTAATTTCTTTTTGTTTGGTAATTTTTCAAGACTAGTTGAAAAACGCCCAATTTTCGGCGCTTCTGGTCTACTATATTCTGAGATTTCCGCGGCGCCTTTTGGCTCACCTTTGCTAGCGATACGCTCCCGAAGATCTTTTTGTAAGTCTTTAACAAGTAGAAAATTCTTGGAATTAGCCAACTCAAAAATATACCCTGCCATAATTACATCGCTACTAAGCTTTTCTTGGTCAGCAGAAAAGACTTTAGCAAAAGATCTCATGAAGTCAACGCGTGATCCCTTGTTAAAAGAAGGCTCCGCGACAGCAAATGCTTTTTTAAGCAATAGAAGACCGATGATTTTGTCATGAATAGGTACATCAAAAGCTAATTTAAGCGCTGCTTTTGCAATATTAATTAAGTCGTCTTTTATTTCTGCGTATTCTTTATATTGAAACTCCATGAGCTGAACAGCTATTGTTAAAATATCAACATCAATAAGATATCTAGAATCACGCATAAACATCACCTTAAAACGCATTTTAGGATCGATACCTTAGAAAATATAAAAATATCGAACATTAAACCAACCTGACTCATGTCACCCTACTTAAGCATATTTCCTTTATACCTTCACTATAGCTTATTATTTTGGATATACAACAATTTTGCATTTATTCAATTGGCACCGTGCAGATTTAAAGAAGGGCGAGCAGCCGCTCGCCCCTACGGGTGCAATATAATGGTAATGTGCCAAATCAGGTAAGGGCGGACACAGGGGTCCGCCCCTACACGCGCCAAAAAAAGCACATTACTAATCGAAGACAACGTCATTCCGGACTTGATCCTGGATCTAATTGGTTTGGCGCTTAATTATTTGAATATTTATGAATCATTTTTCAATTTCGGATGTTGGGCGGCGTATACCGCATCGAGGCGATTGAAAGTCAAATTGTTAGGTGATGATGATAAAATTTCTGGGTTGTTGTGGATCTCGTTATAAATATTACGCATGATTCCTATGAATCTGTCTAATTGTTGTTTAGATTCAGTTTCAGTGGGCTCAATTAACAAAGATTCTGGAATTAATAGAGGGAAATAGCAGGTTGGAGAATGTATGCCATAATCCAATAATCTTTTAGCAACATCCATGGCTGTAACTTTGTGTGATTTTTTTTCTTCAATTAAACTTACGATAAATTCATGCGATGCTAATCGTTCTAGAAGCGGGACTGTATAGCCAATTTCAGCTAACTTTTTCATTAGATAGTTTGAATTTAATACAGCATATTCAGAAATTCTAGATAAATTCTGCTTACCTATCATACGCAGATAAATATAGGCTTGTAGTAATACATTAACGTTGCCAGAAAAGGCTGATAATGGACCTATGGTTTGAGGAATATTGTTATTTAAAAAGTATTGATTTTGTTTTTTTAATGTATCTGGGTCCTTATAAACAATTGGAATTGGTAAAAATGGTTTTAATTTATCATTGCAAAGTACGGGGGCTGCACCTGGGCCGCCGGTGCCATGTGGCGTTGCAAAGGTTTTATGTAAATTTAGATGTAAAACATCAAAACCCATATTAGCAGGTTTTACCTTGCCCAAAATAGCATTTAAATTCGCACCATCATAATAAAGCAAACCGCCAGCCTGATGAATCATACTAGATATTTTTAGAATTTCTCGCTCAAAAACTCCTAAAGTTGATGGGTTAGTTAGCATAATACCAGCCGTTTTATCGCTCAAAAGACTCTGCAAATGCTCCAAATCTAAATCACCATCTTTTTTTGTTTTAACTTCTACTACTTTAAAACCTGACATCACAGCTGATGCTGGATTGGTTCCATGCGCTGCATCTGGCACTAGCATTTCCGTGCGATTGTTATCACCGCGTGCTAAATGATAGGCGCGAATCATCGCGCAACCTGCAAATTCACCTTGCGCCCCAGCCATTGGTGCTAATGATACGTCCGACATGCCGGTAATTATTTTTAACATCTCCTGTAATTCGTATAAACAAGCTAATGTTCCTTGATTATTTGCTGCCATTGCATATGGGTGTTGTTGCAAAAACCCAGGTAATAATGCTAATTTCTGCACCTTAGGATTATATTTCATGGTGCAAGAACCAAGCGGATAAAAAGCCGTATCTACCGCGAAATTTTTTTGTGACAGTTTGGTATAATGTCTTACGACTTCGAGTTCAGACATGTTTGGTAAATTAAGAGGCGATGTACGCACCACTTGCTTCGCACAAATGTCACTAAACGGCACCATCATCCTCCGGGCCTGCGCAGTAGGAACCGGGGGACCTCCATACTCCGCACCAAACTCTCCCAGCACCTCTGCTGAACCATTCACATAACTCAACAAATCATCATCAGTTTTCGTTTCCGTAACGGCAACCAGTAAACAATTTTTTAATTCTGGATAATCTTTACTTAAATCAAAACCAGCCTGAATTCCGAGGTCATCTAGTTTGTTAAGCAAATATTTAAAATTTTCATTTGCCTCTGGGTCCTGGCGTCCGCCAGGATGACGTGCAAAAGAGTCAGGATGATGTGAAAAAGAGTCAGGCACATTTAACTTAATTACAAATTCATTGAAATTGTTGCCATTAAAAACCAGCTCTACGCCATCTAATTTACAAATTAATTCTTTTAAAAAATTAGCTTTTTCGCAACACACTCTAGCCCGTTTTTGCAGGCCATCAGCACCTAACAAACTCATGAAAACTGCAGCTGCAATTACCATTAAACCCTGATTACTACAAATATTCGACGTGGCTTTAGCACGCCTTATGTGCTGCTCTCGTGTTTGTAAATTTAAAATATAGCCTTCTTTGCCATTTTGATCAGTTGTTTTGCCAACAATGCGCCCTGGCATTTCACGCAAAAATTGCTCTTTGCAACAAAGAAAACCAAAGTAAGGACCACCAGAAGATAAATTACAACCCAACGGCTGACCATCTCCTACTACAATATCAGCACCACTATCACCCCAAGCGCCTGGTTCTTTTAATATGCTTATTGCTAATGGATTAATTACACTTATTACTAAAGCATCAATTGCGTGAGCCACATCAGTTAGAGCATCAACACTTTCAATCACACCAAAAAAATTCGGCTGATTGATAATTACTGCGGCAATTTCATTTGCTTTAAATTGCTGTAAAAAATCAACCTTAATTTCCCCAGTTTTTTTATTAAACGGAATATTTATTAATTCTATTTTTTGCGGCCCTGCAATTGTATCAATAACTTTACGATAAGTAGGATGCAAATTTTCTGGGACTAGAACTTGTTTACTACCACCTTTATGACATCGCACCGCCATTAAAATTGCTTCGGCAACAGCTGATGCACCGTCATATAAAGATGCATTTGCCACATCCATGCCAGTCAAACTACACATCATAGTTTGATATTCATAAATGGCTTGCAAAGTGCCCTGACTCGCCTCTGCTTGATACGGAGTATACGCCGTTAAAAACTCTCCTCGCAAAACCAAATCCCACACAGCAGCCGGGACATAATGATCATAAGCGCCTGCTCCAGCAAAACATAACTTTGATTTATTCTCTGCTGAACGTTCTTGCATTAAACGCGCAACCGCCATTTCAGACAAACTATCCGGCATGGCGCCAAAATCCGCATTTGAAATACTTTCAGGAATTTCCGCAAATAGTTCTTCGACAAATTCAAGACCGAGATAAGCCACCATTTCTTGCTTATCTCGATCAGAATGTGGAATAAAAGGCATAATACCTATTTGTAAAATTAGTGCGCTATTTTAGCGTAATCATCGGCCTTCAGAAGACCTTTTACATCGTCAACATTATCAGGTTTAAATTTAACCAACCAACCCTTGCCATAAGGATCTTCGCTTATAACTTTAGGTGCGTTACTAATGTCGCTATTTACTTCAGTGATTTCTCCTGCAACTGGCAGATAAAAATCTGATGCAGATTTAACAGATTCGATAACACCACAATCACCTTTAGCAATAATTTTAGCGCCAACTGATGGTAATTTGATAAACACTAAATCACCTAAGGATGATACAGCGTGTTCAGTTACGCCAAGGGTACAAACACCATCGTCCCCCAACTTGATCCATTCATGAGTATCGGTATAAAAAAGTTCGTTAGGAATATTGCTCATATCTCTCTCCTTTAATTAAAACAACCATTTGTTACCAATCAGCCTGAGAAAATGTCATCCTGGCCCCCTCAACGTCATCCCGGACTTGATCCGGGATCCAGAAATATTTACATACTAGATTCCCGCCTTAGCGGGAATGACGCTTAAGCAGTAACAACCATTCCCCATCTTAGTGCTAGTAGTTCTTAAAAGCTATGCTTTTTTGAAAACAATATGTGGGCGCATTTTCAATAACGCCCCTATGTGAGCAATGCTGGCCAAGGTAAGATTTGCTTCACCTTTTTGGATTTTTGTGATTTGTGTCGGACTCATTTGCAAACGCCTTACCGCCTCATTAAAACCAATTTTGCTATTTGTCATATATTTGCCGAAGGCCGCTGCAACATCTTGCCGCAAGCCTTCAAGCGCCAAAATTTCTAACTCTGCCTGAGCCTCTATTTCGGCAATTTCTACTTTGTCCAATCGTTTGGTCAAGTAATCACTAAATTTTTTAGTTTTCATCTAATGCATCCTATTTAATTTTGTTCTTGCAACTTTTATATCCACTACCTGCGTTTTCTTGTCTCCGACATGCAAAAGCAAAATTTCTTTATTTTTACAAAAAATGTAATAAATTCTGTACCCGTAACGACGTTCTCTAAGCTCAAACAATCCATCACCCAAAGCTCTGCTATGTGGCAATCTCAGTCTATTACCACATTTAGCCAACAACTTTATCTCTTTTGTTAGTGATTTAAATTGGGGGTCACTCAAATTGTCAAAAAAGTTTTCAACGACGTCTAAATAGGAGATTTGCCATTCGCTCATACACTTACTCTAAGAACATGAGCGAAAAATCACCAATACCATTTATTGTAGTACTCTTTAAAAGAGCGTGCAAATTTTCTACAAAGATAAAACATAATTGGTATTTTATTAAAAAATTAGCGGCTTCAAAATACCGTAAATTTATCCCGTAATCTGTGCTTTTATAAATTCCCCGCGCACTTCAACCAAACACTCAGAACAATCGCAAACTGGGATTCTTGCCAAAGCGATTGAACATTTTAAATTAGGTGCAAAACCGCCACTCGTTATTATTCCTTCGCCAACATTCTCAACAATTACTTTTTGACCACGCCGTAATACACCATTTTCACATAATTTTAATTTCACTAATTTATTTTTAACACCCTGCTCTCTTTGTTTTCTCAGCGCATCTTTACCGATAAATTCTCGCTCTAATGTTGGAATAGTCCAATCCAAAGATGATTCAAATGGCGTATGTTTTTCATCTAGATCATTACCATAGAGACAAAATCCTGCTTCCAAACGTAAAGAATCTCTTGCAACTAAACCACATGGCGTAACGCCAACTTCTAATAATTTGCGCCAAAGTGACACAGCATTATTATTGGATAAAATAATTTCATATCCATCTTCGCCAGTGTAACCTGTACGTGCGATAAAAATATTATCGATGATTACCGAATCAAACCTTGCCAAACCTTCAACCAACTGCACCTGCTCTTTTGGCAAAATTGTATGAACTTTATCTCTAGCCAACGGCCCTTGAACTGCAATAATAGCAACATCTTTAACTACTTTAATATCTATATTTTTGCTAATCAATGGCACCGTCATCCCCCGGCTCGTGCAGCGAGACCGGGGGACCTCGCCAACCTTGCTCGGTGCTTCTAAAAAACTCTTTCTACACCTCCCCAACCACTCCAAATCAACTGTTTTTCTAGATGCATTAGCAACTACGCGATAATAATTCTTACCCAAATAATAAATAACCAGATCATCAATCACACCACCTTGTTCATTTAACATGCAGCTGTACATGGCTCTACCAGCTTTATTTAATTTCGAGACATCATTCGCCAAAATTAACTGCATAAAGGCAAACGCATCGCTACCTGTAATATCAACAACATTAATGTGTGATACATCAAACATGCCGGCTCTTTCGCGAACACTTAAATGCTCATCCATCGCTGATTTGTAGTAGAGTGGCATATCCCATCCTGCAAATGGACTCATTTTGGCTCCAAGCGCTAAATGTTCTTCGTACAATTTTGTTTTTTGCATAATTATCACACCACTTTTTTTGATTTTTGCTAAATGTCTACTATACTCCTCATTGTAAACTTAATGGAATGAAAATGGAGGGATCCAGCGTGAGCTATGAACGCTTAACTACAGATGAAAAAAAACTACGGCTATCCGATAAAAAAGGAATGAAAAGATCTGCAACCTATCCTGGAAAAGGTGTTAGAGACAGATGGAAAGAACAAGTTATAATAGGTAAAGACACTACCCGAACAGAAAGTTGCGCTAGATTAGAGTCAATAGATGAAGAAACAGGAGTGGCACTGAAAGAAGAAGATATAAGCAAGCCAGATCTTTCAGAAAAACGCAGGAATCTTCGTAGAAGCTTTAGAACAACCAATCTTGCTGCCTTAGCTCTTGCAGGCCGCGAACCAGGAGAACTATCTGATTCTGAAAGCTCAAGCGATTCAGAAGGAGAAAAAATGGATGGTTTTCAATCACCAAAAGGCATGTGAAAAATATTTTAATTTTTGTTATCTAAATAACTAATTAATTCATAAATTGCTGTGGTTTTTGGCATTGGGCAATTTTTAGCTTCTGCTAAACGTAAAGCATTACCCAAAATTGCCTCAATTTCCATTGGCTCTTTATTATCATAATCAATCTTCATACTAGTATAATGGCTAGCAGCTTTAGTAAATTGCTTCAAAATATTATCAATATATTCATCTTGATTTTCGATAATGCGTCCATAACACAACATAACATTCAAACATTCGCGCATTAAATCCCGCATTAAAGAATTACTATAAAGATTTTCAACTAGCTCACCTAATGTAGCGTTTAGAATAGTTGAAAGCGGATTTAAAGGAATATTCCACAATAATTTTTCCCAGCGTTTTAAAAATAAGTCCTCATGCATTTCTGTAATAATGTCAGTTTTACTAAAATCCTGAGTTATACGCTTTAAAGTTTCGGTGATCATACAACAACCATCGTCGGTCCAGCCTGGCAAATATTCAGCCAAAACTATACGACCAAAATTAGTATGACGAATTACGTTGCGTTTCTCTCTGTGCACCGCACAGGTAACAATGCCGCCTATAATTTGTTGCGGTGGAATTGTTGGCTCTAATTTGCGCTCAAGATCAATACCATTTTGCATAACGACTACAACCGAGTTTGGCAACATTATTTTAGGCAAATCCGGAATTACCGCATCCATTTGTGTTGCCTTAACTGCCAACAAAACAACATCGCATTTTGGTATTTTAGTAATATCGTTGTAAATTTTTACTTGCGGTAAATCTATATCAGCATATGGGGATCTAATATGCAAACCATCTCTCTGTATTAAACTAATATCTCCATGACCAAAGAAATGCACATTAACCCCAGTCTGTTGTAATGCCGCGCCAAAAAAACAGCCAACAGCACCGGCACCTATTACCGCATATGATGAAGATTTTGATTCCATAAGGTAAGATTAGCAGGAACTCTCAAAGGATGAAATATGAACAAGAACAAAAAATTCAACTTTCTATTAGACTTATTAGCATTCGCGGCTGGGGCACAAACTGTTCTTGCCTTTGCGCCGTTTAATCACGCTGAATTAGCTATATTGGGATTACTAATACTGCTAGCAAGCTGGATTAATGCATCTGCAAAACGAGCATTTTGGCGTGGCTGGCTTTTTGGTTTAGGACTTTTTGGTTTTGGCTGCTATTGGGTATATATCAGTATTCATTTGCATGGCGGCGCATCGATAATTGTAGCAACTTTCGTTACTGCGATTTTTATCGCGTTTTTAGCATTATTTCCAGCAATAGTCGGCTTACTCTTAACAAAACTTTTCCCTAAAAACAGCTTTTTAAAATATGTAATCGTCTTTCCAACAATTTGGACCTCAGTAGAAATTTTACGCAGTTTTATTTTTACAGGGTTCCCTTGGCTATCTATTGGCTACAGCCAAATCAATCAACCATTAAGCGCTATTGCGCCAATTTTAAGCGTTTATGCTGTATCCTTTTTAACCGCTATGACAAGCGGAATTGTTTTGGTACCATTTGTAAGTAACTCGGCTAAAAAAACAACTGCCACCCTACTATTGTTAATTTTCATATGGCTTTGTTGTGGTTATTTAAACAATATAAACTGGACTCAAAAGGAAGGAAAACAACGCATCACTTTAATTCAAGGTAATATAGCGCAAAAACAAAAATGGGACCCATATTATTTGGAAAACATTTTGGCAACATATAAAAATATAACTGCACAACATTGGAAAAGTAATACAATTGTCTGGCCGGAAGCCGCTGTTCCTTTATTTCAATGGCAAGCAAAACCGTTTTTACAAGAAATGTCTAAACTTGCCAAACAACACAACACCAATATTATAACTGGCATTCCGATTCAAAATACCCAAACCAGAAAATATTACAATGGTATGCTGGCTCTTGGTAAAACACATGCTGAATATTTAAAGAGACACTTAGTACCATTTGGCGAATACCCATTTTTGTCTCCAATCACTAACTGGTTTGCGAAAACATTTCATATTCCCATGTCGAGCTTCAGTGCTGGTAAAAAAAATCAACCACCATTTAAAATTGACAACATAATTATTGCTCCATCAATTTGCTATGAAATAGCGTATCCTTTGGAAACAATAACAAATATTCCGAGCGCCCAATTATTAATAAACATTTCAGATGATAGTTGGTTTGGAAACTCTATAGCTGCGGCGCAACAATTACAAATTGCTCAAATGCGTGCAAGAGAAACCGGCAGATATTTATTGGCTGCAACCAATAATGGAATCACTGCTATCATAAAACCAAATGGTCGTATTTTAAGGCAAGCTCAACAATTTAAAAAAACCAGTTTAACCGCAACCATCTATCTATATAGTGGCAGCACACCATGGGTTCTACTAGCTAAAAAACTTTTTGATGCTATCAAACCAATTGCGTGATTGTGGGCTATGACGCTTGGCATCGGCTTGAATTGATTCCTCAAACTTACGCAGCATCTCTTTCTGCACCGAGGTTAATTTCACAGGCGTCTCTACAGCAACCTTACACAAAAGATCCCCAGTTAAACTGGAACGTACGCTTTTGACGCCTTTACCACGCAACCTAAACATTTTGCCAGACTGAGTTTCAGGTGGGATTTTTAACTTAACCTTACCGCTTAAAGTTGGTATTTCTAACTCCCCACCTAAGGATGCCATAACAAAGCTAATGGGAACATCACACAACAGATTATTTCCATCACGCTCAAAGATAGCGTGAGGTTTGACATGTATTTGTACATACAAGTCCCCTGCAGGACCACCATGCAAACCAGCTTCACCCTCTCCTGCCAAACGAATTCTGTCACCATCATCAACTCCAGGTGGGATCTTGACAGATAAGGTTTTTTGTTCACGCACTCTACCTTGACCACCACACTCAGGGCATGGGTCATTTATTACAGTTCCTGCCCCATGACAATTAGGGCAAGTCTGCTGAATAGCTATAAAGCCACGTTGCATGCGAACTTGACCGCTACCACCGCAGGTTGAACATGTAGTGGGACTAGAACCCTTTTTGGCACCAGTACCTTCACATTTTTTACATTTAGAATAAACCGGCAACTTAATCTTTATGGTTTCACCAAAGACAGCTTTTTCTAAGTCTATTGATAAATTATAAACTAGGTCTGCTCCTGGCTGTGCGTAACTGCGTCTTCTTGCACCACCACGAGCCCCACCACTAAACATATCACCAAAGATGTCGCCGAATATATCACCAAAACCTTCGAAACCAGCTCCGCCGGCACCACCCATGCCAGCATTAACTCCTGCATGCCCAAATTGATCATAGGCCGAGCGTTTTTGTGGGTTAGATAAAACCTCATAGGCCTCTTTAATTTCTTTAAATTTTTCTTCGGCTTTTTTGTCTCCAGCATTGCGATCTGGATGATACTTCATTGCCATTTTACGATAAGCCTTTTTGATATCAGCTTCGCTGGCATTTTTTTGCACGCCTAGTACGGCATAATAATCTTGTTTCGACATAGATATATGTTACCTGTTGCACCTTTGTTTATTTTTAAAACACCGTGCATATTAATCATGGGCGAACACAGGGGTCCGCCCTTACATGTGCCGAATAAAGCACGTATGTTAATCGAAAGCACAGCTCTTTTATGTAATCCTGGCTCTTTTTTTTACGTCATCCTGGCTCTTTTTTTTACGTCATCCTGGCGAACGCCAGGACCGGGGGACCTTCATAATCTGGCACCTTTGCCAATTAAAAACTACTTATCCTCGTCTTTTACCTCTTCAAATTCAGCATCAACTACTTTTTCTTCCTTTTTACCGTCGGCTGCGGGTTCTGCCTCAGCTTGTGGTCCTGGCTGAGGACCTTGTCCTTCCGCGCCTTTCTTAGCATAAATCCTTTCCGCCATTTTTGAAGATGCTTCAGTCAGCGCTTGAGTTTTGGCTTCAATTGCATCCTTATCATCAGTTTTAACAACCTCTTTTAGCTCCTTAATAGCTGCTTCAATTTTCTCCTTTTCATCAGCTTGAACCTCATCACCAAGCTCCTTCATCGACTTTTCAGAGCTGTGAATTAAAGCGTCTGCCTGATTTCTAGCTGCAACCAAATCGTGGAACTTTTGATCAGCCTCTTTGTTGGCTTCAGCATCCCTTACCATTTTATCTATTTCTTCATCAGACAAACCACTAGATGCTTTAATCACAATTGATTGCTCTTTGCCAGTTGCTTTATCTTTAGCAGAAACATGCATAATACCGTTAGCATCTATATCGAAGGTAACTTCGATCTGTGGAACACCACGCGGTGCTGATGGAATGTCACTCAAATCAAACCGTCCCAATGACTTATTAGCAGACGCAACTTCACGCTCACCTTGCAGTACATGTATAGTTACCGCTGTTTGATTATCATCGGCAGTAGAAAACACCTGTGATGTCTTAGTTGGAATGGTAGTATTCTTATCGATCAACTTAGTCATCACACCACCCAATGTTTCGATACCCAAAGATAACGGAGTCACATCAAGCAATAAAACATCTTTTACATCCCCAGATAAAACACCACCTTGAATAGCAGCACCAATTGCTACTGCTTCATCAGGATTCACATCGTGACGAGCTTCTTTACCAAATAGCTCTTTTACAGCAGTTTGTACCTTAGGCATTCTGGTTTGACCACCAACTAAGATGATTTCATCGATATCTTTCATCTGTAAACCAGCATCTTTAACTGCAAGTTTGCATGGTTCCATGGAACGTGTAATTAAATCTTCAACCAAAGACTCAAACTTGGCTCTAGTAATTTTGATGTTAAGGTGTTTAGGACCTGAACTATCAGCTGTTATGTACGGCAAGTTAACATCTGTTTGTTGCGATGAAGACAGCTCAATTTTGGCTTTTTCAGCTGACTCCTTGAGTCTTTGTAGTGCCAAAGGATCATTTCTAAGATCAATACCAGAGTCTTTCTTGAACTCATCTACCAAATAATCCATCAAACGCAAATCAAAATCTTCTCCTCCAAGGAATGTATCACCATTAGTTGCTAATACTTCAAACTGATGCTCACCATCAACATCGGCAATTTCAATAATAGAAATATCAAAAGTTCCACCACCTAAATCATAAACCGCAATTTTTCTATCACCCGTCTTTTTATCCAAACCATAAGCCAAAGCAGCAGCGGTTGGTTCGTTGATAATCCGCTTTACTTCAAGACCCGCAATACGCCCAGCATCCTTAGTCGCCTGACGTTGCGAGTCGTTGAAGTAAGCAGGAACAGTAATAACAGCTTCTGTTACCTTTTCACCCAAATAACTCTCAGCCGTCTCTTTCATTTTAATTAAAACTTTGGCAGAAATTTCAGGTGGAGCCATTTTTTTACCATCAGCTTCCAACCAAGCATCGCCGTTATCAGCCCTAACGATTTTATAAGGCACCATGTTGACGTCTTTTTGTACAACCTTTTCATCAAATCTACGCCCTATTAAACGTTTAATCGCAAATAAGGTGTTTTGAGGATTAGTCACCGCCTGGCGTTTAGCAGAATCACCAACCAAAATTTCACCATCTTTAAATGCAACAATCGAAGGAGTTGTACGCCTACCTTCGCTGTTTTCAATAACACGAATTTTTTTATCCGCCTCCATAACTGCCACACAGGAGTTAGTGGTTCCCAAATCAATACCGATTACTTTACTCATAAAATCTCTCCACGGTTATCTATCACGTAAATAATTAACTATGGACTGTATATATGGACAAACAATTTTTTTTCAAGAGCGAATAAAATGCAAATCAAAAACTTTATGGCCCAAACGCTCACCACGCCGCTCAAATTTAGTAACTGGACGAAACTCAGGACGATTGGCAAACTGATTTTTACCTGCTTGATTACCGAACTGTTCGTTAGACTCCATAATATGCAACACCTCTTCAGCATAATATTGCCAATCTGTAGCGAAATATAAGCTTCCTTTTGGTTTTAAAACTCTTGCTAATATACTAATAAATTTCTCATTCATTAATCGCCGCTTGCGATGGCGCCTCTTTGGCCAAGGATCTGGAAAAAAAATCAATACTGCATCCAACGATGCGTCGACTACAGCTCTTTGTAAAAACTCGACAACATCATCGCCATACAATCTTATATTGCTTAACTGCTGCTCTTCAATACAACGTAAAACGGAAGCAACGCCAGGCTTGTGTACATCAACACCAATGAAATTTTGCTCTGCATGACTTTCTGCAAGAGATAATAAATTATCCCCCATACCAAAACCAATCTCTAAAATCACTGGATTTTGATTATCAAAAAGTTTAGTAAAATCCAATAAGGAATCATTTAGATCTATTGCATATTTATGCCAGAGATTTTCAAGAGCTCGCTTTTGTGCCGTACTCATTCTGGCTGATCTTCTTACAAAACTAACAATTTGCTTATTTCCATAACTCACTCTTAATCTCTCCGCAATTCTTTAGAAAACGACATTGGTGTTGGATAAAACCAAACCACCAGGTAAGAAGAAACAACAAAAGTAAGCATCGTAGTAGCTTGAATAAGATACGATGCTTGCGCTCCGATTAAATGGTGTTGTTCCGCAACGTATGCAACTAAAATTGAAAAACTACTAGCCTGCCCTAAACGCACTCCAACCTCCCAAGCAATTTTACTAT
The DNA here is from genome assembly GCA_016936855.1 of Gammaproteobacteria bacterium. Lineage (GTDB taxonomy): Bacteria > Pseudomonadota > Gammaproteobacteria > UBA9339 > UBA9339 > JAFGXA01. The sequence continues at coordinate 15,258 of JAFGXA010000052.1, forward strand.
TTTCCTTTTGATAAAAAAGCAACGTTCTAAATATAAATGGTTTTAGAATCACCAACAACAAGGATAAAGCAACAGCTGGCACAATTACCGCACCAAAATAGTGTAAATTAAAGCTAGCACCTATAGAAAAGAAGAATAAAACCATAAAAAAATCTCGGACAGGCTTTAGGCTCTCAGCTATATACAAAGAGATTGGACTAGCAGCTATTGCAACTCCCGCAACAAAGCCGCCTATCTCGTATGAAAAACCAAAGAAACTTGCAAGTTCTGCTACCGCTAAACACCAAGCAATTGATAACAAAAAAAGGTATTCATGAATTTTATCAAACTTTCTAAATAGAAATTTCAACACAAACTTAAAAAAGAAAAACGCCAACAAAACTAACACCGGCAATCCTAAAAATATCTTAACAACATCAAGAACAGAAATTGTATTAATTGTCATAACATGAATAAAGAATAAGGCTAAAATAGCCAGCATATCTTGCAACAACAAAATACTAATAACCAACTCTCCTGTATGCTGGTGGTGCAAAACCGTAGTTGGTAGTAATTTCAAACCAATAATGGTGCTGGAAAACACCATTGCTATTCCAATCAAAAAAGATTCTAGCATACTAAAATTAAACATGTATGCTACAAAAAAACCAGCAGCCCAAAACATTAATGAGCTTAATAACGTTATAACAAACGTTTTCTTAAACATATTGAATAAATCTTGCGGATGCAAATTTAATCCCAATAAAAATAACAAAAATATAATCCCAATATCACCGATCTTATGCACAACATGGATATTATCAATAAGTTTAAATCCCCATGGGCCAAGAACCACCCCAAGCACCATATAGGCAACCAAAAGAGACTGTTTAGTCCAAAGCGCTAAAGTTGAAAAAATAGCAGCGCCAGCGAATATTAAAAAAATAGCATAAACGATTGCATTGTGTGTCATGCAACAAAGTATAACAATATAATTGAAATTGAAAAACATTTACTATAGTAGTAAACTTTTAGTTGCTTATTCAACTATAGGAGAAAGAAATGCCAAGAGGAAAAGCAACAAACCCCGCAACAAAAATTTCAAAAGAGATTACTGCTGCAAAAACCAAACTAAAATCCACCATGGCCAAGTTCAAAACCATTGACAAAAGCCTAAAGGAATTAGAAAAAATCGTAGCCTCCTTAAAAAAAGCAGCTGCCGCTGAAAAAAAAGCACCTGCTACAAAGAAAAAAGCCGCGAGCAAAAAAAAGGTAGGAAGACCCGCTAAAAAGAAAATCGCGGTCGCAGCCACTAAGAAAAAAGCCGGTAGGCCTGCAAAAAAAGCTACAACTAAGAAAAAAGTAGCTGTTGCCAAGAAAAAAGTCGGGCGTCCTGCCAAAAAATAGTAACGGCTATAATTGGCTAACAAAAAAGGCGAGAACTTATCTCGCCTTTTTTATTGCAACTATTCGGCCATCTATTTTTCTATATCAACTAAGATTTCTCGAGCTTCACTCTGCTGATCAATACTACCGTTTTTCAAAATTTCAGCCAACACTTCTTTTGCTGATTCAACATCACCCATATCAACATAAGCACGAGCTAAATCAAGCTTGGCAGGAATGCCTTCTCGGCTACCCATAAAATCATATTCACTCAAATTTTCTTCATCTTTCTCCCTACTTCTTGATTGATAAATTAACAGAAAATAAACAGCCAGAATGATTATTAATAATAACCCGCCGATTTTTATGAAGGAACCAACCGGCAACGGCAATTGATTATCAACACTTATATTAACCTTGTTTTTAGCATTTAATTGCTGCAATTGATTTTGCAAACCCAAATTATGCTTCTCCAAATTAGCCAGGCGCACCTGATATTGTTGGTCAATAGTCTGAATAAGATCCCCAACGGCAACAAGCTGAGTTTGCAAGCTTAATAAATCGTTATTATTAGCTTTATATGCCGCCAATAGCTCTTTACTATTTTTTGGGTTTATTTTTTTTTGTATCTTCACTTGGTTACCTTTTATTGAATTCCAGGTTTTTTCTTGTTGCGCCACAATTTCAGATGCGGCTTCAAGAGAATTTTTTTGTATTTCATCAATACTGGGAATATTCAATAACGATTTAGGTTTTAAGCCGCTTATATTACCGTCTTTAAAGGCCGTAGGATTTGCTTGTAATAAAGCAACCATGGTTTGTTGAATAGATACACTAGCATTTGGACGCACAGCAATAGCAATTTGCCATAATTGTTCATTCTTAGCAGTGGGCCCATACGTGGAAACTGGGGAAGCTGCAAAAACAAGTGTTGGCAGTAAAATTAAAAGTGATATAAAAAATTTACGCATTACTCTTTCCTCCTAGCTGATATTTAACTAAACGACCATATGATGTATATACGTAAATATCATAACCATCCGCAACAACTGGTACACTTATATTAGTTCCAACAACTTGAGTTCTTGCGCAAAACATTCCAGATCCGGCGCCAACAATATGCAGATAACCCAAGCCATCAGCTATTGCCAACCACGAACTACCAACTTTAACAGGAGCAGTTGTGCTGCGATAAGCAAGCGCAGCTTGCTTCCATGCAACAATACCATTGCGAGCGCCAAAAGCCCAAATGTTACCATTACTATCTGATGCGAAAATTCTGTTTTCTACCCCAATAAGATTTGTATAAGTAGAAAGTTTATGTTGCCAAACAATATTCCCATGACGAAGAGTTAGTGCCGCTATATTGCCTTGATAGGTCGCAGCATAAATCATTCCGTGATAGAAAATAGGATTAGCATCTATATCCACCAATTGCTCAGCGCTAGCAGACCCATAACTATAAGATATTGTTCTTTGCCAAATTCTCATGCCATTATTTAGGTTAAGAGCAACTAAATCGCCACTTGCAAAACCAACGATAACTAAGTTACCAACAATACACGGGCTACTACTGCCACGCAAAATCATTTGCGGTTCGCTATGTTGATAAGCCCACAACTTAGCGCCAGTTTCAGTATCGAAGGCATATACATTTCCTGCAGTAGTTTTAACTACTACAATACCTCCTTTAACAGCTGGCGCCGCCAATGCCTCTCCATTTAGATTAGCACACCAAAGCAACATACCATCACTTTTGCGAATAGCCATAATTTGGCCAGAATATGTTCCCACAAAAATAGTAGAGTCGTTTAAGACAGGTCCGGTACTAAAACCACAAACTAATTCTTTATGCCAAACAACATCTCCTGTTGTTTTATCTATCTTTACCAAACGACCATCATCACTCGTTGTATATATGTAATTATTATCTAGAGCTGGCGTTAACTGCAGATAACCCTGACGATATCCATCACTAGTACTATTAGACCACAACTGACGTAAATTTGATGTTGCCTTAAATTTCTTAAGTGGCGTTGGCGGCATTGGTTTATAATTATTATCAAATAAAAAACACCCACTTAAAGATATAGCAAAAGATATTAGCACTAAAAACTTTAATCTCATAATTAACCTCTAGGTTATTTTTAATCTCAATAATGTTGTACTAATGTTAGCTTTTTTGGCTGCATCAATAGCACGTTCATAATTTTCATTTGCAGCTTTCTTTTTGCCCAAAGCCTGCATAGCGTCGCCCATGAGCTCGTATTTAACCGCATCAAATTTTTGAGTTTTAATTCCTTTTAATAACTTTAACGCCTGCTGATTTTTAGAATTACTTATCAATAAACGAGCTAATCGAATTGATGCAATATCAACTAAGCTAGTGACTTTTCCATTAGATATAACCCATTTAAGAGAAGCCATTGCTTCATCTATTTTCCCAGATTGGACATAATCCTTGGCTAATAACAGCTCAGCTAAACTTGCATACGGAGTACCTGAATAGTCTTTAGTCAAACGATTAGCATACAACCTAAAATCATCTTGTTGTTTAGCAAAATCGGCATTTAACATCTGCGCATAAACTATTGAGGCCTGACGTGCTAATTTTACTTCATGCCTATGCCACAATCTCCAACCGGCCATAATTGCCAAAACAATAACAACAACGGTCATAATCATATTACCGTGCTTTTGCCACCACTCTTTAATTCTACGCAGCTGTTCTTCTTCTGATAAATAAACATCCATAAATCTTCTCCAATAAAACTCGGGCTAGTATATCGTTATACCTAACAACAACGCAACTTGGGTTAACATACAGCTGCAATTACTCGGATGGCTCCAAAGGTTTCTCCTTACAATCCGTTGTCTTTATATTCCCCAATTCGTACACAAAATCCTTATCTTCTTTTTCCTTAGCAGGAATCTTATATGAAAAAGAACAAACTTTATCATCGGTAGTAACCGTACCTTCTAATATATCTTGATAAATTTCTGTATTTACTATTCCACCTTCATCAACAAAACTCTCATCTTGAGCACTAGCAGCCTTTACCAAAGAATAAAGCGGGAATTCTTTACCATCCGGCATCAATGGCCTAAATTCTACAGCGCGAATTTTTTTAGGCACAAATTTTACTATAGCCGGACTGCGATAATAGGGATAAACATTAATTCGATCCTTGTCTATTATGATATCTCGCGGCATATCATTGAGATTAATGCCTATCTTGTTAGGATAATACGGAGTGAGATTCGGTACAATTGCATAACCTTCTTTATCAGTATGCTCAATAACCTCCCCTCCACGATATACACCAACATTCGGATAGTTTGGCACCTCTACCAAACCGAAACTACTACTTGAGGATCTGGTCAAGAATAAATGTCTTTTAAAATAAAGCATTCCACCTAGAGCCTGCAAACGATAACTCATGTCTTTATTCTGATTAACTATCTCCGCGTTATAGCGACCAACGCCATTTTGATAGTTAAGTCGACCATACACACGGTGATAACTATTAGATGAGCTCTCTAGGTCACTCGCAACTTGATACCCCCAACCTGATTTATAACCCAAGTTACGACTCAATGACACAGAACCCTTTTGCGCGCCTTCCTTCAAGCTAGCACCTAAATTTAACGAATCATCATGCTCACCAAAATTACGACTAAAATTAATCAAAAAAGCCCGATCGCCACTCTTTCCTAAATCATCCATAGCCAAAATTGATAGATTCCAATCCTTGATAGACGCTGCGTATTGTACCGTAACAAATTTTGACGTTGGATTGTCATCGCGATTCGTCCTACCAATATAAGCGATTGAAGCCGAGCCATATGAACCAAAACTACGGGACAACCTTGTTTCTGCTTGCCAACTAGGTAACAAGTCATCCTTTTCATAACCAAGCTCTGTGTAGCGTGATGTTGTGAATTTCGTGGATGCATTAAAATACCATTTTCTCCTTTCCACTGAAAAGCCAAAATCAACAGCACTACCAAGCGCGCCATTATTTCTACGGCTACCCATAACATCAAGACTAAAAACACCAATATGATTCTTAGGTAAAAAATTGATTTCGCTACCAACAACTGCCTGACTTTTCCATAGCATGGACCCACGCAAACCAACAGTTAAATTTTTTGTTACACCAACATCATCAGACATATTAATCAGCGGATCACCATAGTCAAAATTCTTAAGCGCAAAATCACGCCTCACAAAACCGGCGTCAAAAAGGTAACGATGCACCCCGGGATTTAATAACTGTTGTGTATAATAATATGGAATGTTAATAACTTTTTCGTTACCTAAAACATCTTTAGTCACAACTTTTAAGGTGCCTTTTCCATTAACCACGGGAAAAGAATCAATATCAAATGGACCAGGAGCGACACTCCGATTAAAAATTCTAGCATTGTCTAAATAAAGATCGACTGTGGATGGTACAACAGCGCTTCCACTTATCATAGAGGGCAATGGATGCACATACTTATCTGGTTGCAAATTAAAATTACGCTCTATTTGTATTCCACCAAAGTAAAGTGAACGATTGAACATTCCAAAGCCTGTAGTAACATCACCAAATTTCACTCTTCTCATATCGGACGTATTATCATAAACCCAGCTGGTATTTAACCTAACAAATTTATCGGCGCCCTCTGAATGTTCAGATCTATATAAAAAATTAGTTTGGCCAACACCATAAGGAGAAAAATAACCACCTTCAAGCATACTGCCAACAGAGCTTTTCTCCGAATCGTTTTGCGGAGCGAGGTGTTCCGCCTGTACATCATAATTGAAAAAAGCACCCGAAGATCTGGGCGGCTCTACTATATGACTAGTTCTGCCGCTAACATTAAGTCTGGACTTTTCAAATACAGATGATGGAAGCATTATATACAAAATTAAATTTTCAGAATCTATTTTATAACTAGCCCCAGGGAGAGAAGATAAAGCACAATATCGTTCGCCATCAAATACAGACACTTTGAAAGCTGGCATTTTTCGCAAATGCCATTTTTCTATCTCAGATACAGGAATATAAAGCAGATTATTTTTAAATATAACTAAAGAGATATGCTGAAAATCTTGGCGATTCAATACAATTTGATAAATAGCTTCATCGTAAGCAAAAATTGTGATAGAAAAAAATGAACACAATAAATAAATTAGAAAAACAACTATATAATGCCTTTTTATGCTCATTACTAAAAAAAGTTCCGAGCCTTAACCTAAATCAAAACTCAGAACTTTTATCTTGATTAATTTATATTATTTCTTAGCAACTACGTGCACAGGAATACTAATTTTAAGACCAAAATTTACAAGCGCCTGTATAGAATCATTAGCAGCTTTTTTGTATGGTCTTGCTACTGGCTTTTCATACAAAAACAAACGATATAATTGGGCCTTATTAGGTTTATGTCTCAACATTAACCGAACCAACTTAGTTTGTTTTGGTTTAAGCTTTAAAACGCGAGGAAAAGCAACAACATCTTTAGTATCAACCAATGCTTTAGTCTTGAGTACTTTTTTAACAAAAACATGCAATACCAAAACTCGTTTAGAACTTGTATTAGTTACACGCTCTACTGCACTCTTACCATTCATGTTTATGCTAGTTGCGGAAATTTTGATATTTGCAAAAACCAAGCTGGAGCAAAGCACAAAACAAACCCCAGTAACAAATGCTAAAAAACCACTCTTAGATATCTTCATAATATTAACTCCTTAAATTAAAAATATGTTAGTTACGAGTAAGTTACAGTGAAAGTAGCCGTTCCCTCGTAAGTTCCAGCAGAAAGAGTGGAAAGCTTTGTGGTAATTTCGGCTAAAGAAACATTAAGTTTGAATGGATATGTCTCTTCCACTCCAGTACTCGTAATATCCGCTCCAGTAGTAGCAACATCGGTACTGTTCCACGCAGTGCCACTATCATCCTGGAATGTGAAATTTAAAGACTCACCAGAGCCACCAACTTTAGTTATACTAGCATTGGCACAGGTAATGGTGTAATGAGTACCTTTAATACCAGTAACACCTACGTTCTCTGTACTACTAGTAAGTGTTGTTGGACTGAGAAGATCCAAACTACCAAGACTCAAGGTTCCACTAGGAATAGTCGTAATAGTTGCACCTGGGTCAATGGTAACCTGCGCTGTAAAAGAGCCAGTATCGGTACCAGCAAAAGCAGCTACACTAAAAGTAGCAGCAAGCACTGCTGCTAAAATTCTAGATTTTTTCATAAAAAACTCCTATTAATAATTTAAAGACAGTTTAACCTGATCAAAGTAACGACCGGCAACTAAGCTGCGTCTATCAACAACAAAAACATTAATACGAACAGGTACTGTCATGGGAACATCCTTCCCCAAGCCAATACCATTCGAATTATATTTAAGAATATACGGGATATACGCCCTCCTGCTATCATTACTCTTCATATTAAGCTTATAACCACTTTTATGCATACCTCCGTTATCTGTTATCCTATAAGCTGTTCCTTTTGTGCACCAAAACTTAACATCACCAGTTGCTGAAGCATGGCGCGTAGTTACCGACAAACTTCCAAAATCAAATGATGGTATTTCAATAAAAGCACACTCCCCAGCAAAAGCCGCCAAAGAGAACAAAGAAGTTAACAGACAAGCACAGGTAAATAAAAGTTTATTCTTCAAGATCAATGCGCCTCCATTTCGCAAAGTATTAACGCAGTGCAAATAATAGCATCTATTTGTAAAAAGTAAAGAAGTATCAAATCCTCCATAATACTGACACTACACAAGACAATTCGTAATCTCTATCAATTTAATAGTTTTTTGGTCAACATTGTCCCGCAAATACTTAATTGTAACTTCATTATTAATCATTTCATCTTCACCAAAAACAAGAGCCATATCAGCGCCACTTTTATCTGCTCGTTTGAATTTGGCTTTCATGCTAGTATTTTCTGCATCACAAATCACACAATAATTTTGGAGCTTATCCCGCAGCTCTTCAGCCAATAACATACCATTTGTTACAGTTTTTTCCGTAGTAATTAAATATAAGATTGTTTGTTGTTTCGGTTTTAGATTGGTTTTGCTTAATTCAATTAATCGCTCAAGACCCAAGGCAAAACCAGAAGCAGGCGTCTCTTGTCCACCTAATTGCGAAACCAAACTATTATATCTTCCGCCAGCACAAACTGCATTTTGCGCACCTTCTTTTGTTACATCAATCCATTCAAATACGGTCATTCCATAATAATCTAAGCCACGAACTAAGCGAGGATTAATCACATATTTAATTTTCGCTTGATCCAAAATAGATGTTAATTCTTCAAAATGTTTTTTTGATTCATCATCTAAATGCTCCAATAAATCAGGAGCTTTAGCGATTAAATCTTGCATCTCAGGATTCTTACTATCCAAAATTCTTAAAGGATTTGTATTGAGGCGCCTTTGACTATCTGAATCTAATTTGTCTAAATTCTGACTAAAATATTCAATTAATATCTTTTTATAATTATCTCGACACTCTTTGGAGCCCAAACTATTTATTTGTAGCTCTAGCTTTTCACTAATTCGTAACTTCTGCCACAAACGCGCTCCCAATAAAATCAATTCAGCATCTGTAGCTGGATTTTCCATTCCAAAATTTTCAACACCAAATTGATAAAATTGACGATAACGACCTTTTTGCGGACGTTCATGCCTAAACATTGGCCCCATATACCAAAGACGTTGTTTCTGGTTATATAACAAACCATGCTCTATGCCGGCGCGCACACAACCTGCAGTACCCTCTGGACGAAGAGTCAAACTCTCCCCGTTTTTATCACTAAAAGTATACATTTCCTTTTCAACTATATCGGTAGCGTCCCCAATAGTGCGTTTAAAAAGGCTGGTATCTTCTACAATGGGGAAACGAATTTCTTGATAACCGTAACTTGCAACTGTTTCTTTAATAATACTCTCAACCTGTTGCCAAACCTTTATATCGCTCGGCAAAATATCATTCATGCCTCGTATTGCTTGTAATTTTTTTGTCATATTTAATTCTCAAATATCGAACCAATTAAAACGCGTTATCAGCACATTGCCAATTATTGCCAAAGTCATCACCCGACTTGATCGGGTGACCTCAATCCGCCGCACCTACTTTCCAACCTTCTTAAAAAATTTCTTTGCTAAACTTTTGTCCGGAATCATGGCCGCACAAAATCCGGCGTTACGATATGCTTCATTGGCATGCGCATAATTAATATCGCTCGCCGCCTTTTTAAGATATTTTATACCCTTGCGATATTTTTTTTGACGACACAAAAAAGCACCCTGATTATTTAGTACAGCACCATTTGCTGGAGCTAAATTTAACGCTTTTTGATAATATATTTTAGCAAGAGTTAATTGCTTAGTTTTTTCTAAGAAATAAGCGTAAGACTGAATAACTAGCGGATTTTTTGGAGCTTGCTGCATAGCCAACAGTAAACTTTCTTTAGCTTTAGCAAAATTGTTTTGCTGAACATAGGCCAAACCTAATTGGGCATTATAAGTTGCGCGTTCATTTGTAACTGACGGCGCATTTGCAACGCAACCTACCAAAAAAATAAGCGCAAAAAAAACAGTTAATACACGTATCATAATTAGTCCCCAACTTCTGCCGCTAGCTGACCACAAGCACCAGCAATATCATCACCACGAGCTTTTCTAACTATAGTGTTAATCCCAGCTTTAATCAATATCGCTCGAAATTTCTCTATTGCATCAGCCGTTGATGGCTCATAATTACATCCAGGAAAACTATTAAAAGGAATTAAATTTACCTTACTACGCATTTGCGATAGCAATTTCACCAACTCTTTAGCATGTTTTTGAGAATCATTAACATCTTTTAACATGACATATTCAAACGTCACTGCACGTCTTTTCTCCTTTGCAAAAAAATCCTTGCAAGCAATTATTAGCCCTTTTAGAGGATATTTTCGATTAACCGGCATTATCTTACTACGTAATTCATCATTTGGAGCATGCAGAGAAATAGCCAAAGAACAATTAGAATGTTGCCGTAACTTATAAAGATTAGGAGTAATTCCTGCACTACTAACCGTAACCCGATATTTTGATAAACCATAAGCGTTATCATCCATCATTAAATTTAGAGACCTAATTACGTTATCTAAATTTAACAAAGGCTCACCCATCCCCATCATAACAACATTAGTAATTATTCTATCTTTTGCAAAACCACCATTTTCCATCTTCTTTATAACTTGCCACAATTGGCCAATTATCTCAGCTGTCGTAAGGTTGCGCTTAAATCCTAAAGTAGCTGTTGCGCAAAATTGACAGTTGAGCGGACAACCGATCTGTGACGAAATACAAAGTGTTGCGCGATTTCGCTCTGGAATATAAACAGTTTCAACCATTTCACCATCTTTTAGCTTAAACAAAAATTTACGCGTACCGTCATTGGATATTTGTTCGTCGATTATTTCTGGTAAAATATTATCGGTGTTTTCTGCCAAATATGTACGCAATTTCAGTGACAGATTAGTCATTTGATCGAAATTAGTGACACCACGCTGATGCAGCCAATTTATAATTTGCGCAGCGCGATATGGCTTTTCACCTGCATAACACAAATAGTTTTTAAGATGCTCTTGATCGAAATCAAATAAATTAATTTTAGACAAAGATTTCATCCTCTTTAAAAAAGAATGCTATCTCCTGTCGAGCAGCCTCTTTGCTATCGGAGCCATGCACCGCATTACGCTCTATTGATTCTGCAAAATCAGCACGAATAGTATGCGCTTCAGCTTGAGACGGATCTGTAGCCCCCATAATTCTTCTGTTTTCAACAATAGCATTTGCTCCAGAGAGAACCTGAACCAAAACCGGCCCTGAGCTCATATATTCAACTAGTGCTGTAAAAAATGGTCTACCTTTATGTACCGCATAAAAATCCGCGGCTTGGTTTTTATTAAGACGCAGCATTCTAGCTGCAACTATTTTTAGTCCCGCCTCTTCAAAACGCCCCTCGATTTTACCAATAAAATTCTTGGCAACAGCGTCTGGCTTAATAATAGATAAGGTTAATTCTTTCATAGAAAGGATAGTGCCTTTTTTTGCAAAAAAAGGCAAAAAGAACGTGCATTTTTTCCAGCTTATGGTAATGTTAAATGGCTTTTATTTTCTAGAAATGAGGAAGAAATTATGGCTAAGAAAGCAACATGCAAAACAAACAAACCTAAGGCCGCCCCAAAAGCAGCTAAAAAAGTAGTTAAAAAAGCATCGGCAATTCAAGATGCTTATACCAAATCACAATTACTATCCCATCTTGCTGAAAAGGCAGAGCTCACAAAAAAACAAGTTGGTATCGTAATTGACGAATTGGCTGAAGTAATCGAAAGACACCTTAAGAAAAGAGGTGCTGGTAAGTTTAGTCTGCCAGGAGTTGCAAAATTCTCAACTAAACGTAAACCTGCAACCAAAGCTCGCAAAGGCGTTAATCCTTTCACCGGTGAGGAAATTATGATTAAAGCCAAACCTGCTCGTAATGCAGTAAAAATTCGTCCGCTGAAAAAATTAAAAGAAGCGGCAGAATAATCATTACTGTCTTATATAAAAAAACCCGGCATAGACCGGGTTTTTTTATTAAACCGTAGTAAATGTTAACTAGATTGGCGCTCCCTAGGGGACTCGAACCCCTGTTTACGCCGTGAGAGGGCGGCGTCCTAGGCCACTAGACGAAGGGAGCGGAAAACGGATTATAGCTGATAATATTTTTTTAGCTAGTTTTTTAACAGCTCTTGATGATTTCAATAAAATCATTGGCTTTTAAGCTTGCGCCACCGACCAACGCACCATCAATGTTTGGCTTTGCCAAAAGCTCTGCTGCATTATTTGGCTTCACACTACCACCATACAAAATACGTACTTTATCAGCAACATCCTGATTGAACTGCCTTTCTACAATACTGCGAATCATCAAATGTGCATTTTCAGCCTGTTCGCCTGTTGCAGTTTTACCAGTACCAATTGCCCACACAGGCTCATAAGCAATGATAATATTCTGCATATCAGCATCTGTTAAACCCTTTAAACCTTTAGTTACTTGCCTTTCTACAACTGGCAACAACTGCCCAGCTTCTCTTTCTTCTAGAGTTTCACCAACACACAAAATTGCTCGCAATTTACAGTGCAAAGCTGCGTGAATTTTTTTATTAACCGTCTCATCTTTTTCATGAAAATATTCGCGGCATTCTGAATGACCAATTATAACCGCATCAGCTCCAGCATCTTTCAACATTAAACCTGATACAGCTCCTGTGAATGCTCCTTTTTCCTCCCAAAACAAATCCTGCCCTGCAACTCTAATTGAAGAACCTGTTAGCTCATTTGCAACTTCATGCAAAGTTAAATAAGGCGGAGACACGATAACTTCAGACTTCAAGTTGCTTGGCAAATCTTTTTTTAGATCTTTCACTAAGGCCAATGCTTCGGCAATAGTGCTATTCATTTTCCAGTTACCAGCAATAATAGGTTTTCTCATAATTATTCTCTTATTATTATTTATCAAATGTTGCGCCGTTAAAACCCGTCAAGACAAACACTCTCGCTGCTTAGCGATCAATTGCTCAATCCCAGCGCTACCGAGCGAAAGCATAGCATCTAAATCAGTGCGAGAAAAGCTGTTACGCTCAGCGGTACCCTGCAACTCAATAAATTCTCCTTTATCATTTGCTACCAAATTCATATCAGTATCCGCACTACTATCTTCAATATAATCTAAATCTAGCACAGGGACACCTTGATAAACACCAACTGAAATCGCCGCTACAAACTGAATAAAGGGATTTTTTTTAAGCTTCTGTTGCTTTGTTAAAGCTTGCAAAGCATCATAAAGCGCAACACATCCACCAGTTATAGCCGCGGTTCTGGTGCCACCATCAGCTTGAATAACATCACAATCAACATGAATTGAATTCTCTCCCATGGCCCTCAAATCAACTGCCGCACGTAAAGACCTGCCAATCAATCGCTGGATCTCCATAGTACGCCCTCCTTGCTTTCCTCTAGATGCTTCACGCGCCATTCTGCTGCCAGTAGATCTCGGTAACATACCATATTCAGCGGTAATCCAACCCTGGCCACTATCTCGTAAAAACCTCGGCACTGAGTTCTCAACGGAAGCAGTACAAATAACTTTGGTATCTCCAAAAGAAACAAGCACGGAGCCTTCAGCATGTTTTGTATAATTGCGCTCTATACTTACTTTTCTTAATTCATCTTTATCTCGCCCACTTGGTCTCATTAATATTCTCCTAGATCATGATTAAACATTCGGTTAATATTACAGCTTTATCTTCAATCAAGGCAAGCATGCAAGCAATAGGAACCTTATATATAGTAGCAGCAGCATCCGGAACTGGTAAAACCAGTCTGGTAACAATGCTCGTCGAATCGCTGAATAACATCATTGTTTCTGTTTCACATACTACAAGAGAACCACGCCACGGCGAACGCGATGAGGAAGATTATTTCTTTATAGGTAACAATCAGTTCGAAGAAATGATTGCTCACGATGAATTTCTTGAACACGCAAAAGTTTTTGATAATTACTACGGAACAACCAAAAGCTGGGTAAACGAAAAACTACAACAGGGTATTGATGTAATATTGGAAATCGACGTACAAGGCTTTCAACAAATCAAAGAACAAAACTTAGAGTGCGTAACCATTTTTATTCTTCCTCCGTCTTTTGAAGAATTAAAAAAGAGACTAGAAAAACGCGCCAAAGACAGCGATGAAATCATAAAAAAGCGGCTTAAAACTGCTCACAAAGAAATTTCATGCGCACAAGAATTTGACTATATAGTAGTAAATGATAGATTCGATATTGCACTAGTTGATCTACGCTCTATAATTAGAAGCCATAGATTAAAGAGTAATATTCAGCTTACAAAGCATAGAGAATTATTTAACAATTTAATAAACAAATATTAACTGAGGTATTTATTATGGCGAGAGTTACCGTACAAGACTGTTTGGAAAAAATTCACAATAGATTCGACTTGGTTTTAGCTGCCGCAAAACGTGCGCACAAATTATCTTTATCTGCAGAAGAGCCAACTGTTGCCTGGGAAAACGACAAAGCAACCGTAGTAGCTCTGAGGGAAATTGCCGCTGGCAACATTACTCAAGATAGCCAACCTACTGAAACCGAAGAAGCGGAGTAATTTTTAGTGCGCCTATTTAGGAAGTTAGAAAAAAGACTATCTTACCTGGACAAAGGTGACATTGAAAAAATCAAACAAGCCTTCAATATCGCTAATGAAGCGCATGAAGGACAAAAGCGTTCTAGTGGCGAAAACTATATTATTCACCCGATCGCGGTGGCAGTGATCTTAAGCGAAATGCGCATGGATGCAGATAGCATTATCGCGGGTCTTTTACACGACACCATTGAAGACACGAAAATAAATAAGGATAAAGTAACACAACTTTTTGGCAAAACTATTGCTGAATTGGTGGATGGCGTCACAAAACTTACCAAAATAAATTTTTCAAGCAAGGCAGAGGCTCAGGCGGAAAGTTTTCGTAAAATGGTTCTAGCTATGTCGCAGGATATAAGAGTCATCATAATCAAGCTGGCTGATCGGTTACACAACATGCGAACCCTAACCTCTCTACCTACAAATAAACAGAGAAGAATTGCCAGAGAAACACTCGGAATATACGCCCCAATTGCCCACAGACTCGGTATGCACGAATTCTATATAGAGTTAGAAGATCTAAGTTTTGCTGCTTGTTACCCGTTGCGTTATAAAGTATTGAAGGCCTCTATAAAAAGAGCCAGCGGGAATCGCAAAGAGATTTTACGTGAATTAGAAAAAGAGGTAAAAAAACACTTTTCTAAAGGCTCAATAAACAGTCTATCCATAAGCTGCCGAGAAAAGCATCTTTACAGTGTATACCGTAAAATGCGCAAAAAACATCTGCAGTTATCTGAGATTATGGACCTATACGGATTTCGTATAATAGTAAACAGTAAAGATGATTGCTATAGAGCACTTGGCGTAGCTCATAGTTTATACAAACCATTGCCGGGCAAATTCAAAGATTATATAGCAATCCCAAAAATCAACGGTTACCAATCTCTGCATACATTATTATTCGGCCCACACGGCGTTCCTGTTGAAATTCAAATTCGCACTACTGATATGGATCAAGTAGCCAACAAGGGTATAGCTGCGCACTGGCTTTATAAATCTGATGAAAAACAAGATGCATCTCATATTAAAGCGCAACGCTGGATCAGCAATATGCTGGAGATGCAAAAAGCCACCGGTAACTCTTTAGAGTTTGTTGAAAACGTAAAAATAGATTTATTCCCAGAGCAAATCTACGTATTCACTCCAAACGGCGGCATCATGGAATTGCCAAGAGGGTCAACAATAATAGACTTTGCTTATGCTGTACATACTGGAGTCGGTAATTGCTGTGTTGCCGCCAAGATAGATAGGCAGTATGCCGCCTTGTCTACTGTGTTAAATAACGGCCAAACCATTACCATTATAACTTCGCCAAATGCCAGACCGAACCCTGCATGGCTAAGCTTCATCAAAACAGGCAAAGCCCGTAGTGCTATTCGCCATTATTTAAAACAACAGCAGGGTGAAGATGCGATAAACCTAGGTCGAGAATTATTAGAAAAGTCCCTCAATAACTTAGCTACTAGCATCGATAAAATCCCCAAAGACACTATTAAAGCAACTCTAAAAGAGATGGAGCTCACAAGTTTAGATGATTTATTGGCAGATATTGGCTTAGGAAACAGAGTTGCAATGTTTGTAGCACACCAGCTACTACATATCAGCAAACAAAAATCTCGGGATGAAAAGTCAGAACAAAAACCACTAATAATTAGAGGCGCTGAAGGAATGGTAGTAAACTGCGCCAGCTGTTGCTTACCTATTCCAGGAGATCCTGCTGTAGGAATCATAAGCAGAGGCCATGGTTTAGTCCTACATAGCGACCGCTGCGCAAAAATCGCAGCTATAAGAAAAAAACCAGACAGATATATACTGGTGCAGTGGGCGGATGATGTAAAAGGTGATTTTCTAACATTAATTCACGCTCGCATTAAACATAGGCGTGGAACTTTTGCTGAACTTACTAAAACAATTTCTGATGCGGGAGCTAATATAGAGGATGTTACAGTAAGAGAACGGTCTGGAGATACTCATTTAATTGCCCTGAAAATATATGTGCATAATCGCGATCACTTACATAAAGTAATTCATAGATTAGAAAGTATAAATAGTGTCGTTAATGTATTTAGGGTACACAATCATTAAAAAAGTCTAAAAAATGGTTGCAATGCCCATTTTAGTCGGGTTAAACTTGATTTTGTGCGTTGGATACGCACATCTTCTGTTTAATTTGATGTTTTTTATAAAAAACTAAATGAGGTATTAAATTATGGGAAAGAAATTATTTATTGGTGTTTTAGCTTTAGGTCTAGCTCCATTAGCTTTTGCTAACGGCGACGCTTGCTATACTCCAGCTCCTTATACTCCAGGTATTTACATTGGTGTACAAGGCGGCTACGGAATGAGCGGCTGGAACGGTGTTGCTACTAAGAAAAATGGTTTGGCTGGTAGAGTATTTGCTGGATATGATTTCCACAAACACTATGCTGTTGAAGCTGGTTACACCTACTTCTTTAACAGACCACGTGGTATAGTAGCACAAATCGGTGGTAATGGCAGAGCTAGAATTTGGGCATTGGATTTGGTTGGCAAGATCAAAGCTCCAGTTATGGACCAATTTAGCCTATATGCTAAAGCCGGTGTTGATTACCTACACACCAAGTGGAAACCAAATAACACCATGTACAAAGGCTCATATGGCAACTTCAATATGGTATATGGCGTAGGTGGTACTTATCAGTTCAATCAAAACGTAAGTGCTGATCTTTCTTGGACACGTTTCGGTGGCCGTCAAGATATTACCAGTGCTAAATATGCACCAAGTGCTAACTTAATTGCTCTAGGTGTAGCTTACAGATTTGACTTAGGCTAAAACTTAGTCTGATAAGAATCAGGAAAAACGGGGCTTTATGCCCCGTTTTTTTATGTATAATACTCTCTATGGAAAAAATCATTACAACCATAGATATTGATAACATCCAAAACAAAATCCATACAATCCGCGGCATACAGGTTATGCTAGATTATGACTTAGCAGAACTTTATCACGTAGAAACAAAAGTCCTGAACCAAGCCGTTAAGCGCAACATACAGCGCTTTCCAGATAAATTCATGTTTCAACTACAGGATGGCGAAATGGATGTTTTAAGGTCACAATTTGTGACCTTAAAGAGCGCAAGTGGCAGAGGTCAACATAGAAAATACTTACCATATGCTTTCACGGAACAAGGCGTTGCAATGCTTTCAGCCATTCTTCGCAGCAATGTTGCCATCACAGTCAGCATACAAATAATGGACGCATTTGTAAAAATGCGGAAAATCATCACCCAAAACACCTCTTTGATAAATCGCTTAGAAAAAATAGAAGTAAAACAATTAGAATCGGATCAAAAATTCGATAAAGTTTTTCGAGCTTTAGAAAAACCTGACCTTAAGCCTCAAAACGGCATATTTTTCAATGGGCAAGTTTTCGATGCCTACGTCTTTATTGCAAAGCTAATCAAACAAGCCCGAGCATCAATAATCTTGATTGATAACTATATCGATGAATCTGTATTAACTTTATTGACGAAACGAAATAAAAAAGTTTCGGTAATGATATATACAAAAAATATTTCCAAAAAATTAGAACTAGATCTTAAAAAATATAACGAACAATATCCTACTATAACAATCAAAGCCTTCAAAGATGCCCATGATAGATTCTTGATCTTAGATAATGCCGACGTTTATCATCTTGGAGCTTCGCTTAAAGACCTTGGTAAAAAATGGTTTGCTTTCTCTAAACTAGATAGGTACACCATAAAAATGCTTAATAAGCTGGATAAAGTAATATGAAAAAACATGAAAAAATTTTAATTATAGGGCCAGCCTGGATTGGCGATATGGTAATGGCGCAAACGCTTTTTAAATTACTTCAAGCAAGCAAAAACAATTGTGAAATTCATGTAGCAGCACCTAGTTGGACTTTAGAAATTGCCAAACTTATGCCAGAAGTTAGCAAAACAATTCCGCTACCATTTAAACATGGTAAATTTGATTTGTTTTTACGATACAAAACAGGAAAATCGCTTCGAGATGAAAAATATACACAAGCAATTGTCCTACCAAATTCACTAAAATCAGCTTTAGTTCCATTTTTTGCTAAAATCCCTAAACGTACTGGCTGGTTAGGAGAAATGCGATATTTTTTATTAAACGATTGGCGAAAATTAAATAAAGAAAAGCTGCCGCTTATGATCGAAAGATTCGCAGCACTTGGCTTACAAAAGGATGAAAAGCTTCCGAATAAATTACCCTGGCCAGAATTAAACGCGCTCTCAACTCGTCATTACGATAATTCTTCATGTAATCCTGACTCTCTTCCACGTCATCCTGACTCTCTTCCACGTCATCCTGGCGAAGGCCAGGACCCAGAGACAAATAAAAAAATCCTAGGAATTTGTCCTGGGGCGGAATTTGGTCCTGCCAAACGCTGGCCAGCAGAATATTTTGCTGAAGTTGCCAACAAAAAGTTGAATAATAACTGGGAAGTTAGACTCTTTGGTGGCCCAAAAGATCGCACCATAACCGATAAAATCCAACAATTAACCAGTAATCGCTGTAATAATTTAGCAGGTAAAACCACATTGACTGAAGCATGCGAATCAATCGCTGAATGTGATCTAGTAATTACCAACGACACAGGCCTTATGCACATTGCAGCAGCCTTAAATAGAAACTTAATAATTATATATGGTTCATCCTCCCCAACTTTCACGCCACCACTCAGCAATAAAGCAAAGATTCTTTCGCTAAACTTGCCTTGTAGCCCGTGCTTCAAGCGCGAATGCCCATTTGGACATTATGATTGCTTACGCAAACTGACACCCGACTCCATTACATTATAAAAGTGGGCACTGAAATCCAAATTCCTACCTTAAAAACGCAAACACTATTTGCGTTTTTGCCAAGAAATCGCAAACTCCATTTGCGTTTTTCGGGTAAAAAGCTTATCATATCACCATGTATAATCGCTTAATCAACATAGATCACAATATGACCGACAGCATCATGCTGTTTGGCCCGAGAGGAACTGGCAAAACCTACTGGTTAAAACAGCAATTCCCCAACAACCTGTTTTTTGATTTACTACACAGCGAAACCTATTTAGAACTCTCAGCCAACCCAAGCCTTCTGGAAAATAGAATACCAAACGCTTACGACGGCTGGATTATTCTAGATGAAATCCAAAAAATCCCTGCATTACTTAACGAAGTACACAGATTAATTGAGCACAAAAAACTACGCTTTATCTTAACCGGCTCCAGCGCAAGATCTCTCAGACGTAAAGGCGTAAACCTACTAGCTGGAAGAGCATTAACATACCACATGCACCCATTAACAGCCCAAGAGCTAAGCGATGATTTTGACCTACACTATGCTCTGCAATACGGAACGCTTCCCAAGGCATATCAAACAAAAAAACCAACCAATTATTTAAAAAGTTACGTAAAAACTTATTTGAAAGAAGAAGTGCAGCAAGAAGCATTAACCCGCAATCTAAATTTATTCACCAGATTTCTGACCGTAGCCAGTTTTACGCAAGGAGAAGTTTTAAATTACACCAATATAGCAAGAGAAATTGGCAGCAATCGCCAAACCGTAACTAATTTTTTTGAAATCCTTGAAGACATCCTTATTGCCAGCAGAATCCCAATCTTCAACAAAAGGGCAAAACGCGACTTAATTGCTCAGCCAAAGTTTTATTATTTTGACACTGGAGTTTTCCGCGTAATCCGCCCAAGAGGACCACTAGATAGCGATGAAGAATTAAGCGGCGCCTCCTTGGAAACACTGTTTTTACAACAAGCTAGAGCTATTAATGATTATTTAGAATTAAACTATGAAATATATTATTGGCGCACTCACTATCAGCACGAAGTAGATTTTGTTTTTTACGGACCTCACGGGCTTCTCGCTTTTGAAATTAAACGCAAACAACAATTAACATCTAAAGACTTCCGTGGGATCAAACTTTTTAAAAACGACTATCCGATGGCTAGTTGTTATGTCATATATGGTGGGCACCGAAAATATTTTGAACAAAATATACAGGTAATACCATTCGAAGAAACTATCCTTAATCTCCAACAACTTCTAAGCGCACCATAAACTTGGATTAATTGCTTCTCCATTTTTGCGCAAAGCAAAATACAAACCATACTTAGTGAAGCCGCCGCTTTCTCCTACAGCAGCAATCGGCTCTCCAGCATGTACAATATCCCCAACCTTCTTATACAGAAATTCATTTCTGCCATATAAGCTCATATACCCATGACCATGATTAATAATCAATAATAACCCATAACCATCTAACCATTCTGAAAACACGACTTTACCATTTGCAATAGCACGTATTGTTGCGCCCTCTTTTGCTTCAATTACCACTCCATTGCGTCGCAATTGACTATGAGCAATCTTTTCACCAAATTTCTCAACCACATGCCCAGCCACTGGCCAATATAGTTTATGCTTAAGCTTACTTAATGGAGTAGCAAATATTTCGGCTGTAGCCTCACTACGTAATCTTGCCAAAACTTTTTCTAACGCTTTTTTGTCAGAAATTAATGAAACCAGTTTTTTCTGATCGCTATTTAATTTCTCATTCATTTTTCCCAAGAGATGCGACCTATCATATTTCACTGCACTTAGTTCTTGATAAGTTTTACGTTGTTCTTGGGCTGTTTTTTGCAGTGCAACCAAATGGTTAGTTCGCTCTTTTTTATTATTTGCGATTTCATTTAGAATTACACTAATACTACGCAATCTATTAAATCTATATTTTTGCAAAAAACGATTATATGTAATCAGTCGATTAATCATTATCGGGTCTTCACCACTTAATAATATTTTTAAGTAACTTTTTCTACTAAGCACATATACAGCCCTCAGCTCTGATGCCAAATACTGCTTTTGTTGCAATAATCGCACTTGATTTTCGTGATTTTGCCAATTTAAATAACGTAAATCCTGCTGTAATTGCTCAATTCTTTTATAGGTATTACGTAACTTAATATGCAATCCAGCAGCTTTAATTTCTAATGTCTTTAGTTGGTTCTTGAGTGATGACTGTTTCTTATGTACATGAAAAATTCTATTTTTCAAAAAATTAATTGAATCTAAAATAGAATGTAATTTACTTTCTACACTACCAGCATAAGCAGATGTGCTAATTAATAGCAAAAAAAATATTATTTTGCGAAGTAATGCCAAAAAAATTAGCCCCTAATTTTCACCAAAACTTTGCCTGTCATCTCTTCAGGTATCATAAGGCCCATCAAATATAGCATCGTTGGCGCTACATCAATCAAACCTCCATCACTATGAGTGATATCTGCGTCTCTACCAACATAAATAAACGGTACAGGGGAAACAGTATGTGCGGTTTGAACTTGCCCAGTTTCAGAGTTGAGCATTTTTTCTGCATTACCATGGTCTGCAATCACAATCAATTCACCACCAACATCTTTCAATGCTTTTACTACTCGGCCCAATACTTGATCAACAACTTCCAGCGCGGCAACAGTTGCTTCAAACACACCAGTGTGACCCAGCATATCTGGATTAGCAAAATTACCCATAATTGCATCATATTTACCAGATTTGATAGCTGCTATTAATTTCTCAGCGACAATTAATACGCTCATCTCTGGCTGCAAATCATATGTCGCAACCTTAGGCGATGGCACTAAAATGCGATCTTCATTTTTAAACTCTTTTTCCTCGCCACCATTCAAAAAGAAGGTAACATGCGCATACTTTTCAGTTTCGGCAATACGTAACTGTGTTAAATTATGATCAGCAACAACCTGCCCCAAAACATTTGTTAACTCCAAGGGTGGGAAAGCCACATTAACCGTCAAATCGGCCGCATACTGGGTTAGGGTTACATATTCGCTAAGACTTGGTTTTGCTTGACGTGTAAAGCCACTAAAATCATTATCGGTAAATGCATGAGATATTTCTCTACCACGATCAGCTCTAAAATTCATAAATACAACAACATCACCACTTTCAACTATTACAGGCTTTTCACCACCTCTGTGAATACATGTTGGCTGTACAAATTCGTCAGTTTCCCCTCGCTCATAAGCCATACTCAACGCATCAATAGCCCTTTCTACGTGAAATTCGCTTTTACCTAAAGTTAGCATGTCATATGCTTGCTCAACTCTTTCCCATCTTTTATCACGATCCATTGCATAAAAACGTCCACTTATTGAGGCAATTTTACCGACGTCCAATTCCGCAAAAGTCTTTTCAAGTTCCTTGATATAAATCGCTGCGGATTTTGGTGGTGTATCACGACCATCTAAAAAAGCGTGCATGTACAATTTTTTAATTCCCTTGTCCGCAGCTAATTTCATCATGGCCTGAATATGACGCAGGTGACTATGAATCCCTCCATTAGATAACAACCCAAACACATGTAAAGCCTTATCAGTGCCAACAACTTTATCTACTGCATCATTTAAAACAGGGTTTAAAAAGAGCTCGCCATTATCTACAGCCATGTTGATACGCGTTAAATCCTGCGGAGCCAAGCGACCAGCACCAATGTGCAAATGCCCAACCTCAGAATTACCCATTTGCCCTTCTGGCAAACCAACTGCTAAACCAGATGCTTTCAACAAAGTATGAGGGCATTCCTTCCACAAATTATCGAAATTCGGGGTATGCGCCGCCTTAATCGCATTGCCTTTAGTCTCTTCACTATAACCCCAACCGTCTAACACTAATAACATTACTGGCCTATGCTGCATAATAATACCTCTATCTTTCCAAAAACCCCCATTATCCAAGGATAATACCAAAGGGGTCAAGTCTCTACTTGCGACAATAAAAAATCACCAACCATAAACTGCACTGAACCAATAAAAGTTTATGGGTAATAATATGCTCTGGACTTGCAATTCCGAACCCTACCCCCCAATATACAAGGTATGTTAGCAGGATGGATAACCAATAAATTACAATCATTGAAATGAACACAATCAATAAATTTCAGCCACTAGCTGATCGCTTGCGGCCCCAAAACCTAGAAAAATTTTTCGGGCAAAGCCATCTACTTGCTCCAGGCAAACCGCTTTATCAAGCAATCAAAAGCGGGCTTTTACACTCGATGATACTCTGGGGACCACCTGGCACAGGTAAAACAACGTTAGCCAATATGTTAGCCCAAGCTGCCAATGCGCGTATTGAAAAATTATCCGCAGTACTGGCTGGAGTGAAAGATATCCGCAGCTGTGTAGAAAGAGCTGAAGAAGCGCTTGAAGTAAATCATCAACGTACTATTTTATTTGTCGATGAAGTACATCGCTTTAATAAATCACAACAAGATGCGTTTTTACCACATGTTGAAAGTGGTTTATTAACCCTAATCGGCGCTACCACCGAAAATCCGTCGTTTGAATTAAATAACGCGCTACTTTCCCGTTGCCGAACTTATGTTTTAAAAGACTTAGATGGAAATGAATTAGCAAAAATACTAGATAATGCATTAAAAACTGGCTTAAATGAAAAAAATATAGAAATATCACTCGAAGGAATTAAGCTCTTAATTGCATCAGCTGATGGAGATGCTAGAAGATTACTCAATCACCTGGAAATTTGTGCTGATTTTGCGGAAAAAAATGGCACAAAAAAAATTATTACCGAAAACATCATTAAAGAAATTTTGACGCATTCTTTACGCCGCTTTGATAAAAATGGTGAAGATTTTTACAACCAAATTTCAGCCCTACATAAAGCAGTACGTGGCTCGGACCCGGATGCAGCTCTTTATTGGCTGTGTCGCATGTTAGATGGTGGTTGTGATCCTAAATATATAGCTAGAAGAATAATCCGCATAGCTAGTGAAGACATTGGTAATGCTGACCCACGAGCGCTAGAAATTACGCTTAATGCTGCCCTTGTTTATGATCGATTAGGCTCTCCAGAAGGTGAGTTAGCATTAGCTCAAGCGGTAATATATTTATCAGTTGCTGCAAAAAGTAATGCGGCATATATGGCTTTCAATGAAGCCATGAACGATGCTAAAAAATCCGGATCTTTAGAAGTTCCTTTGCATATCCGCAACGCACCAACTAAACTAATGAAAGAATTGGGTTATGGCAAAAACTATCGTTATGCTCACGATGAGGTAGATGCTTATGCTGCAGGAGAAAATTACTTTCCAGAGAAACTCAGTAAACGACAATATTATCATCCAACCGATCGCGGCCTAGAGATCAAAATCAAAGAAAAACTGGAATCCTTGTCATGATAATCTTAATAAAAGAAATTTTGGTTATTGCCATAGGCGGCGCCTTTGGTTCCGCCGCACGATTTTTGGTAGCAAGATTAATACAAATTCACACACAAAATATATTTGGCGCTTCATACGGGATTTTGACCGTAAATACTGTTGGATCTTTTCTAATAGGATTTTTGTCCATTATTTTAATCGAAAAATTTAAAATAAACCCATTATGGCAACTGGCAATTTTAGTAGGTTTTTTAGGTGGTTTTACAACTTTTTCAAGCTTCTCCTTGGATGTTATCAACATAATTCGGGATGGATATAACCTAATTGCAGCAAGCTTTATCATGGGAAATATAGCACTATGCCTTCTTGCCGCCTGGCTCGGAATCTTAATTGGCTCAAAAATATGACAGATAAAAGCGCTGGATTTACCTTAATCGAAGTAATAGTTGCTATGGCAATTTTGGCTATTGGCCTTACAGCAATCGTTATTACCATAAATAATGGCGTTAAAAATAGCGCAAAAATTAAAACCAGAATTATAGCAAATCAAGTTGCTGAAGAAGCAATCAGAGACCCATACCGCCCGGAAAAAATAAACATGCTAAATAAAAGCTGGTATATAACTTATAAACAACAAAATACCAATAATAACACTATAAAAAAATTAACTGTCTCGGTCACAGAGAATCCCAACAAAAAACCAATAGTCAATCTTACAACCTTTCAGAATCCAAATAATCAGTAAATTTAAGAATATTAATATTTTTAAAACCGCTCTGAGTTTCCCCATTATAGAGCAGGCTCTAGTTTACGGTTAATATAAGTCATGCCAGCCACCTTTATGCAAAATTGCACTCCAAATGCAATTTGGCATAAAATTACATGAAAAATCAACTAAAACAATATTACTCAACAGTGACTGATTTTGCTAAATTACGCGGCTGGTCAACATCAGTACCTTTAATTAGAGCGACGTGATAAGCCAAGAGTTGCAGTGGTATAATATGCGCAATTGGCGCTATATATTTTGCTACAGCCGGCATATTGATAACCAAAAGATCTTTTTCTGAAGGAATAGACACACCATCATCGGCAAATATAATTAATTTTCCGCTTCTGGCTTGCACTTCGTGTATATTAGAAATCAATTTATCTATTAAGTTATTATGCGGCGCAACCACTACAACCGGCATGCCAGCTTCAATCAAAGCCAAGGGACCATGCTTGAGTTCACCAGAAGGATATGCTTCAGCGTGCAAATAAGATATTTCTTTAAGCTTCAATGCTCCTTCCATAGCTATAGGAAAATGAATTCCACGACCCAAGAAGAAGGCATGATCTTTATCTGCAAAAAGTGGAGCAAGTCGACTAATAGAGCGATCAAGCGCCAACATTTTATTTATTACGTCAGGCAAATCATGCAATTGAGCAACCAATTCAGCCTCTTTTTTAAACTCAGGCAAACGATGCTTAGCTAAAGAAATAGTAAGCAATAATAGCGCTGTCAACTGCGTAGTAAATGCCTTGGTTGAGGCAACGCCAATTTCTGGCCCAGCTTTAGTTGTGAGCAATAAATCGGATTCTCTACTCAAAGAACTCTCAGCAACATTGCAAATAGCTAACGAATGTTTATAACCTAATTTATTAGCCCTACGCAATGCCTCCAAAGTATCAGCCGTTTCTCCAGATTGAGAAATCGTAATAAATAATGTATCTGGCTCAACTACCACATCACGATAACGAAACTCACTAGCAACCTCTATATTGGTTGGAAGTTTGGCAATCCCCTCTAACCAATATTTAGCAACAAAACCTGCATAAAAACTTGTGCCACAAGCGGTAATTTGAACTCTTTTAATTTTAGAAAAAATCTTTGCTGCTTTCTCACCAAAGGCATTATCTAAAATATGGTTTTTCCCAATTCTTTCAAGCAAACAGTTTTGTATAGCATCTGACTGCTCAAAAATTTCCTTCTCCATATAGTGGCGAAATTCACCCTTATCCATACTATCAGCACTAATTTTTGATGAACTAATTTTTCTAGATACAGGAGTATTTTTAAGATCATAAATGGATACTTTTTCCAAAGTAATTTCAGCAATATCACCCTCTTCTAAGTAAATAAAATTTTGTGCAAACTGCGCCAAAGCAATTGGATCGGAACCAATAAAATTTTCCTCAATACCAATACCAATAACTAATGGACTACCAGATCGAATTGCAATTATGCGATCTTCACTATCAGCACTAATTATGCCAATAGCATAAGCCCCCCTTAATTCGGCCCTAACTTTTTTACAAGCTTCAAGCAAATTATCGGTTTTTTGCAGGTATTGATTAACAAGATGGACAATAACTTCAGAATCGGTTTTTGAATGAAACCGACAACCTTCAGCCAAAAGTTTTTCACGCAATTCAACATAATTTTCAATAATGCCATTGTGCACAATAGCTACATTCCCAGCGACGTGCGGATGAGCATTCTTTAAAAGCGGCTTACCATGTGTTGCCCATCTAGTATGGGCAATACCAATTTTGCCTTTAATATCTTTTTCGATAGATAAATCTACTAACTTCTTTACTCTACCCTCGATGCGCAATCTTTTTAGATGATGATATTTATTAATTACAGCAAATCCAGCTGAGTCATAACCACGATATTCTAGTTTTTTTAAACCCTCTAACAAAAGTGGCGTAACATTTCTCCGCGATATAGCCCCGACAATTCCACACATAATTATTTCCTCTTCTTAGGCCGTTGCCAACGCTCAACTGTCATTTGTTTCGATCTTGCGATAGTAAGCTTGCCTTCTGGTGCGTCATCAGTAACTGTTGAACCTGCAGCAATAGTGGCATTTTTACCGATAGTAACAGGGGCTACTAATTGACAATTGGAACCGACAAAGGCTCCGTCCTGAACAATTGTTTGATTCTTATTCACACCATCGTAATTACAAGTAATTGTCCCAGCACCAATATTTACATTTTCTCCAATTATACTATCACCTATATAACTAAGATGATTTACTTTGCTACCTTTACCAACTTCAGTTTTTTTTAATTCAACAAAATTACCAATTTTTGCCTGATTTTTTATATCACTATCAGGACGAATTCTAGCAAATGGACCAATAACACAATCATCACCAATTACACTATCTTCAATAATGGTATTGGCTAAAACACGAACATTATTACCAATAGTCACATTACGCAAAACAACATTACTTCCTACCGAAACATTATCCCCTAATTTAACCTCTCCCTCTAAAATAATATTGCAATCACACTGACAATCTCGCCCAAACCGTAAAGAACCGCGCAAATCAAAACGATTTGGATCTGATAACCCCAAACCCTGTTGCATTAAAAAACCGGCCTGACGTTTTTGATAATATCTCTCCAACTCAGCCAGCTGAGCCCTATCGTTTATACCTTGAATTGCATAAATATCATTAGTTAAAACAGAATGCATTGGCCTTCCATCAGCGACCAAAAGTGACACCAAGTCAGTTAAATAGTATTCCTTTTGAGCGTTGTTAGGTTTAACCATGGGAAGATATTCAATAAGCAACTTTACCGGCATAGCCATAATGCCTGTGTTAATTTCATTGATCTCTCTTTGCGCGCGCGAGCAGTCTTTATCCTCTACAATAGCCATAATCTGTCTATTGTTATTACGCACAATACGTCCAAATCCATAAGGATCATTTAACTCTGCGGTAATTAGCGCAAACTCACTTGGCTTTGACTCTATGAGCTCTATTAATATATCTTTCCTAATTAACGGCACATCTCCATAAAGAATCAGGACCTGGTTTTTCGAACTCAAATATGGAACTGCCTGAGATACGGCATCAGCAGTACCTAATCGTTTTTTTTGAACGACCCAGTTAATGTCTTGATCTGCAAACAGCTGTCGCAAATCATCCTCACCAACTTCTGAGCAAACAACATGAATCTTTTTAGGCGACAATTCTCGCACAGTTTCAACAACATGCTCTAACATTGGCTTACCGCCAACCTTGTGCAGCACCTTGGGAATGCGCGACTTCATCCGCTTACCTTGGCCTGCAGCCAAAATTACAACTTCTAAATTCATTGGTAGATGCTAGCCGTTTTACTGGGCAGCGGTCAAGTCTCATAATTATATGCTATAGACTTAACCTACAAGCCATTGATAAAATCAACATCATTATGAATAAAATACCAAATATTTCCGTAATCGTCAGTACCTATAACAGACCCGAGGCACTAAAGTTAGTTCTGCTAGCACTTAATGCACAAGAGGGAAATCATAAATTTGAGGTTGTAGTAGCAGATGACGGATCAACCGTTGAAACAAAATATCTGATCAAAAATATGCGAAAACTAGTAAATTACGACCTAAAGTATGTATGGCATGAAGATCTAGGGTTTAGAGCAGCCTCCAGCAGAAACAAGGCCGTAAGTATCTCTAAGGGTGATTATCTGATTTTCCTAGATGGCGATTGTTTGCCGCGTAACAATTTCATAAAAAACCACTTAAAATTAATAGAAAAAAATTATTTCGTGGCTGGCAACCGCGTCCTTTTAAGTGAAAAAATCACGAGATATATGCTGGCACATAGAATAAACATTCGCAATTGGCCACTTAGCTCCTGGCTAAAGATGCGTTGGCAAAAAAACCTTAATCGATTTGTAGCCTTACTTGACTTACCGCTTGCAAAATTACGAAAACTCGGCAGTAACAATTGGCAAAAAGTGAGAACTTGCAATATGGCGGTATCGAGAAAAGATTTTTTTCGCGTTAATGGTTTTGATGAAAAATACCAAGGATGGGGTTATGAAGATTCGGATCTTGCGGTGCGCCTGATAAATAGCAACGTAAAGCGTAAACTTGGTCACTACGCCACAACTGTTATTCATCTGTGGCATAAAGAAAGTGATCGCTCACAGGAGAATAAAAATCTCACCAGACTACACAAACGCATTCATAACAAAACAACACTAGCAGAAAACGGAATATCGCAATATGTCGAGTAGAATAATTTTCACGGGAGGCGGTTCAGCAGGACATGTTGTCCCTAATTTAGCAATTATAAATGCTCTACAAAAAGACAATTGGCAATCTTTTTATATAGGATCAAAACAAGGAATAGAACGAAAAATCATAGGACAAAAACTGCCATATTTTGCAATTGCAAGCGGCAAACTAAGACGCTATTTTAGCTGGCAAAACTTTGTAGACCCTTTAAAAATCTTCCTGGGAATAGTACAAAGTTACTTTCTAATAAAAAAATTAAAACCGAAAGTAGTCTTCTCTAAAGGTGGATTTGTAAGTTTACCGGTGGTAATTGCGGCCTGGCTTAATAGGGTACCTACTATAATACATGAATCGGATTTAACCCCGGGTCTTACCAATCGCCTAAGCGCTCCTTTTGCTAGCAAAATATGCTTAACATTTGATGAAACAAAAAAACACCTAAAAACTACAAACACCGTTGTGACTGGCTGCCCAATTAGATCTGAATTATTAAAAGGTAATCCTGAAAATGGTCGAGCCATTTGTGGTTTTAATGACGATAAAAAAATTATCTTAGTTATTGGTGGCGGGTTGGGCTCAGCAATAATTAATAAAACCATAGAGGATTTATTGCCGAAAATATTAGCAAACTATCAAGTGGTACACATTTGCGGCAAAGACAAAAAAAACACTTTAAAAATTGCCGGGTACAAAAGCTTTGAATACATTTATGATGAATTAGCCGACATTATGGCATGTGCTGATTTAGTCATATCGCGCGCAGGATCCAACACCCTCTATGAGTTATTAACTCTAGGCAAACCACATATCTTAATCCCCTTATCTAAAAAATCTAGCAGAGGAGATCAAATTATCAACGCCAATTTCTTCGTAAAACGTGGGTTTAGCAAAGTTATAGATGAAGATACTCTAACCTGCGATCTTCTTCATAAAGAAATTGATAACCTAGCTGAAGATTTAGATGAAACAAAACAGCGATTAGCTACGTTCAAAAAAACTGATAGTATTAAATTGATTTGTGATATCATTACTAGCGTTGCTGAACAATAAGGAGAAAAACCGTGGCTGTATATTCCAACATCTTACTCTGCGTAGAACTATTAGATACTGATAAAAACATAATTAGTAAGGCCCGTGAACTCGCGGATCTACATAAAGCAAAGCTGTCGATTATCCATGCCGTAGAACACGTTAGTAGTTATGGTGCCGCTTATGGTGTTGCTATAGGCGCCGAAATTGAGGATATTTTGTTAAAAAACGCCAAAAAAAGCATAAAAAAACTCGGCAAGAAACTAGATATTCCAGAAGAACAACAAATCATAAAGTTTGGTGCTGCTAGAACTGTGATATTAGAAGAGGCAGAAAAATCTAAGGCCGATTTAATAGTACTAGGCAGTCACGGACGTCAAGGTATGCGTCTACTTTTAGGTTCAACAGCCAACGCCGTTCTCCACGGATCTGCTGTAGACGTATTGGCTGTCAGACTAAAAAATTAACTTAACGCTAATAACACTAAACCTTATTAGCTTTATCTACAGCCAAGAAAGTATACATGGTTGGAATCACGAACAACGTAAATAAAGTACCAACTAACATACCACCAACAATGGTCCAGCCTATCTGTTGACGACTAACAGCACCAGCTCCTGTCGCCAAAGCCAAAGGTAGGGCGCCTAAAATCATAGCACATGTAGTCATCAAAATCGGACGTAAACGGATTGATGCAGCTTGTAAAATAGCATCGCGCAAAGGAACACCAACTTCCTGTAATTGATTGGCAAATTCCACCATTAAAATACCGTGCTTACTAATCAAACCAACTAGCGTAATAATCCCTATTTCAGAGTAAATGTTTAAGGTGCCACCAATGATATGCAAAGTTAAAAGAGCTCCCATGGTTGACAATGGTACTGTTAACATAACAATCAAGGGATCAACAAAACTTTCAAATTGTGCCGCCAATACTAAATAAATAAAAATTATGGCAAACAAAAAGGTAAATAGCATTTGCGAACCCTCTTCAACAAATTGCCTTGAAGTACCAGCAAAATCATACTCAACACCTTTTGGTAAAACCTTTTGAGCTGCTTTCTCTAAGTAATTAAGCGCATCACTTAACGTATACCCAGGAACAGTGCTTGCCTGAAGAGTTGCCGCGCGCATCTGCTGAAAATGATTTAAACTTTGCGGTTCAACGCTATTTTCTATACTAACTATATTATCAAGCGGCGTTAATTCTCCGCTCGCAGTGCGCACATTAAGTTCACGTAAAACATTAGATGTTTTACTAAAACGATCCTCTATTTCTGGAATAACGTTGTAGCTATAACCACCCATCGAAAAACGTGTTACCGTTGGTTCCGCAAGTGACACATTAAGAGCATTGGCAATCGCCTGCATGCCTATTCCTAAACTTGCAGCCTTATCACGATTTATTTTTATATTTAACTGCGGTTTATCAATATTCAAATCTGAGTTAGCATTAATAATAGCTGGATTCTTGCGCACTTCTGCCAGAAGCTTTTGCATAGCATTATTTAAAACTGTATAGCTACCAGTTGTTTTCAACACAAACATAATCGGCATGAAAGAATCGGAGCCAGGTAAGCTTGATGGATTCATCGCAAAAGCTTGCACGCCAGGAACTGCAAATAGTTGCGGCCTAATTTCCTTCAAAATAGCATTCACATCCCGCTTACGCTTTGACCAATCCTTTAGCTTTACAAGAGAATAAGCAGAATTAACTCCATTTGGCTCACCATTAATAGTCAAATAATTCTGAATTTCAGGAACTTTTTTGTAAATATTCGCGAACTCACTAGTATATTTCTTAGTATAATCTAGATTGGCGGAAGTGGGGGCTGTCACTAAACTAAGAATGAATCCTTCGTCTTCTTTAGGAGCTAATTCGCTCGGCAAAAACAGATATAAAAAGTAAGTCGCAACTAAAATTAACAATAAACCAAACACAACCCCCCAACGAATTCTTAACACCAACTCCAAAGCATGACGATAAATTTCTGCCAATTTATCCGTCACTCTATGTATATAATTAGCCAGCTTACCGTTCAAAACTCCTGTAGTTATAATGCGTGAACACATCATCGGCGATAACGTAAGTGCCAAAAAGCCAGAAATAATTACCGCTGATGCTAAAGTAAAAGCAAACTCACGGAACAAAGATCCAGTTAACCCAGTTGTAAAGCCAATAGGGGCATAAACTGCCGCCAAGGTCAACGTCATAGATATAACAGCAAACTTTATCTCTCTTGCACCAATTAAAGCAGCATCAATTGGGCTTTTGCCTTCGGCAAGATGACGGTGAATATTTTCCGATACAACAATGGCATCATCTACAACCATACCAATTGCTAAAACCAAGGCCAGCAAGGTTAAGGTATTAATACTGTAACCAAACAATAGCATAACCCCACAAACACCTATTAATGACAGAGGAATGGCAATGGTTGGAATCAATAGTGTGCGCAGGGAACCTAAAAATAAGAACACAACAATAATCACAAAAATAGCCGCCTCAATTATGGTATGCATAACCTCAACAATAGATTTGTGAATGTAATTGGCTGAATCCCAAAAAGTCTTAGCTTTAATGTCTGATGGCAGGGCGTGCAAGATCGCTGGAAAATGTCTTTGAACTTCTTTTGAAATATCTAGTGGATTAGCATTGGATTTTGCCATTAAAGCGATTACCACGGCTTTCTCACCATCAGCTCTTACATCAATATCGTGATTAGTGGCGCCTAATTTAGCATCCCCAACATCCATAATTCTTACCGGTGTGTTATTGTCGTCATAAACAATTAATTTACGAAACTGCTCACTACTCGATAAATCGGTAATTGGATGTAACGCATACTCCTGCGATGCACTATCTAGCTTACCAGCCGCTGCCTGTAAATTACCAGCATTAAGCGCATCAAAAATATCATTTGGAGTAACTCCGCGTGCTGACATCTTGCTTGGATCTAACCAGATACGCATCGCATATTGCGGACCCCAAATATCAGCACTGGCCACACCCGGTAGAGTTTGTAACATAGGTTGTACAATACGTAATAACTTATCGGACAACTCTTCTCGCGGCATATCTTTGCTAGTGAACGCTAAAAACATCACTGGAAAAGCATTAGGATCATTTTTTCTAACCACAGGATCATTAACGTCTTTGGGTAACTTATATCGCACAGAAGATACTTTAGAGTTTATATCGGATACTGCCTGATTTATATCATATCCAAGCTTAAAGTGAGCAGTGACCCTACTTTCTCCCTGAGAGCTGCTTGAAGTTATATAGTCCAAGCCATCAACTCCCGAAATTGCTGATTCAACGGGAGTTGTAACAAAACTTTCCATTAAATCGGCGCCAGCACCTGGGTAAGTTACATCAATAGAAACAACCGTTGCATCGATCTTCGGAAAAAGCCTAACCGGCAACGCAAAGAAAGCTCGAACACCAACTAACAATAAAATAAGACTTATAACGCTGGCTAAAACCGGCCGTCTTATAAAAACATCAGTAAAACTAGTGATTTTCATGGTGATTCCCTATCATGTTCATGGCTACAACCTGCGCACCCTCATACACCTTATTCGTTCCAGCGCTAACAACTTGATCACCCGCATTAACACCTTGCTTAATTAAAATCCCTTCTGTTCCGCGCTTACCCAGCGTCACTTTTGTTTTAACAGCATGACCCTTTACAATTTTATATACATATGTGCCAGCTTCAGAGTAAACAATTGCACTCTGCGGTACAGCAACTGATGCTTCAGTCTTGCCTAAAAACAACGTAACTTCTACAAACATGCCGGGCATGAGCTTATTATTATCATTGGGAACGCTAGCACGCACCGCTAAACTACGAGTATTTTTATCGACCACCGATTCTGTGGCATAAACTGTTCCTTTAAATTGCTGACCCGGGTAAGAATCGCTAGTAAATGTGATCTTGTCTCCCTTGTTGATGTGCCCAAAATAAACCTCCGGCACTGTAAAATCTACACGCAGTGGATTCAACTGCTGTAAATTAATCAGAGGCTCACCTTCTGTCACCATATCTCCTAAATCAACCTTGGATAAGCCGAGTTTTCCATCAAATGGTGCTTCCACAATATGCTGATTTAGTTCAGCTGTAATCTCTTCGATATTAGCGCTAGCACTTTGCATTTTTTCCTTAAGCGTATCCAGACTTGCCTTAGATACCGCATTCTTTTTATATAACTCGGCAGCACGATTATAATTAATTTCGCTCAAAGCATATGCTGCCCGAGCCTCTTTTAACTGAGCTTGCAAAACAGACGGATCAATTTCAAACAACAAATCGCCCTTTTTAACATCCAATCCTGAATCAGCGTGAATTTTAGTTATTTTACCAATAACTTCTGCTTTAATTGTCACTCCTTGCAAGGCAGCTAAAGACCCTGTTACTTCAATTTTAGGCTGCCAATTAACCTTTTTAGCGACAGTAACATTCACCATTGCCGGCGGCAGTTTTTGCACACTTTTTGGCGCCGCAAACGCAGCGCTAACACACAAACTACTCAACAAAACGCTAACCACTAACTTTCGCATCCTTTAATCCTCGGTTAAATAAAGCAAATCCTGATTATATCGTCTTTTCTAAAGCCGTTGCAATTCAGAGCATAAAAAACCCGCGTTTAATGCCATAATCATCATTAACAATCCATCTCTTATAAACCATATCGGTCATTGTTTGAGATGGAATTTTCATGCCAGAGTGACTATAAAGCCAATTACTCTGATCAATCGAATATAACTTATCACCAAGCAATCGCTTAGTGCTGTTATCAACTCCGGCATAACCCATAGCAGGCATAACGTAGTGACCTATTTTTTTTGCTATTAACTCTTTGTTCAACCAACCTAATATATCAGCTAATAATTTACACTTATGAATTTCCGGACCAAACATTAAAAGGCGCAAAGTGCTATCATCCAATAGGCGCTCAATTACATTATCAACCAACCCCCAGATACTTTTATGAAATTGCTGGCGAAATTGCTCTCGACCTCTTTGGGTAAACAGCTTACGAGGAGAAACACCTAAATATTCAGCCAACCAATAAGCGATATTTAATATTTCATCATGGCGACTTGATAAAACCGTAAACTTTTTGGCGGCTTTATGCGCATAAATAAAACTACCATTTCGCTTAAATGTTGTATCGAGCTGGATATCATTCGAAAGTGCTGTATTTGGAACCGCAGCCTCCCATAAAAAAACTTGCTCTAAATAATTATCTTTATTAGACAAACCCAGATCATTCATTGCTGTTAATAAAACACGATTTCCCAAGCTATGCGCTATAACATAAATTTTAATATCGTACCTTTTAAGCTGATCAAACAATTTAACCAGTTTATGTCCAGCTTGATTTGCACCTTCCTCATTTTCAATGTAAAGGAAGCTATTTTTCAGCCCACCACCATACTTATCTCCAGGCCATGCGTAATTTATAATACGCCTGTATTTACTATAATCGGTATGATCAAAAAACCCTGCCGCCGAATTCAGGTTGTTTTCCATATGTATAAGCCAATTGTGAGCATCACAACCATTTAAACGTTGATCGTCTGCAAACCAATCCATACTGTCTAATAAAAAATCTGAAAATTTTTTCGGCACAGGAAAGCAACTAGTTATCAAATCAATGTTTCTATAAACAGAGCAATAAGATTTATCAAAAATGGGCGTAGATTTTATAAGCCACTTTTTAATGTTTGTTTCAAGAACATATTCCTTACTATAATTTACACTTACAAGCTCCTTTGGAAAACACCCAAATGGCACATTAAAACCATGAATAAAAACAATAGCTGTTCGATTTGCCGCTTTAAAATATTCCAATTCTTTTTGCGATAACAGCACATCGTTTTTGCGACTATTTTTGATAACAGGTTGCGTTAATAATTTAATTTCATTACGCCTTCTAACATAAAACTTAGACCTACTTGACGGAAACTGCGGCACATCATTTACGCCAATAATAGCAGATGGGGCCTGAACGTTAACCAACTGACCAACACTAGCCTCAGGCAAAGTAGAGCGATTGCTTGCCACGCTTATAAGAGTTTTATGTGTACCATACGAAACCCTAATATAATCACCATTGATCATAACTGACCTATTTGCATGGTAGTCATTACGCCAAACAATATTTAAAAGTTCCTTGTTGCTTTTTTGTTTGTCTATATCCGGCACATGAACCACCGCATTAGCACCTGCATTCAGCGAGGCTGCACCATAAAAAAATAATTCATGTGCTTGCAAATTTAATCTGTTAGTCTTTATAGAACAACTACCATTGCAAAAATCAATGAACATAAAATCATTATTCATTGTTATAGCTTGATCGGCAGTAAATACAACATTATTGTCAGCAAAAATATTTATGTCGCCAAAAAAAGAATGACATAAAAAATCGCTACAATTAACCATATTTAGTTTATCGCATGCAGAAATTTCACAATTACGAAAAACCAACAACTTAACATCTAGTTTTTGTAAAAACGAAATATCACTTCCAGCGCAAAAATAAACATTATTCTTCGATAGATACTTAATATTCCCACTCTTTGTTTGAGAAAAATAATTACCATCAATATATTTGTTTGATGTAATGCTTGATTCAAGCAAGAAGTTATCTGTTTTACATTTAAAAAAATCTTTTGATGAAAACAAAATATCAGATTTCTTGGCTTGCAATTCTATTCTTTTATTATTTTGTTGCGAATATAAGATAGAGCTAGATGATAAATTACTGCTTGCCAAAAGAAGATATCCGTCATTCTGCAAATCTTGCACAACAAAATCATTACCATCATTCGTATTTATACAATGTTGGTAGTTATTGCTTGAGATTATAGGAGAGATTTGAGATTCAGTCGGCAAAACACCAACAATAACAGCGTTCTCGACACGCCCATCCAAACAATACAAAACAACCTTGCTGTCTTTCGGAATATAAGCAGAAAAGCTCGATGCTTGCGCTAATAACATCGCAGAATCAATCGTACCAAATGGAAAGCTGAATTGATTTTCTCCCATAATAACTGGCAACAAGTGATTGATTGGTGCAGGCAAAATATCGCATCCTCTTTCATGCCGGACATCCCCAGTTGATTGCTCACAGCTTACAGCTATAAAACTCATTTCATAAACAGCTTGTTTATTTTTTCTTCCACAAAAATTACACAAATCAGTTTGTTCTGCATTTATATTGATGGAAAAAACACGCAACTTTTGATTATTTTTAAAAAAGACTGAATTTAAATCCATATCAACAAAATCACCAACAACCGAACCTAAAAAAATCTTTTTGCCGTCACAATCAACACTTTTCTGCTTTATTAAAAGATATTTATTGTTTTTCACTTCGCTCTGATGCAATACATCAAGATTATCGGTGATAACAAGCTTATAAGATTGCGCCTGCTGCTTAAAAAAATATATCAATCCATATTCTTTCAACAATGCAACCAAAAAAGTGAGGCAATCCATCTTATACTGCATTCTTAGTTCAAGTGGCGCATAATGTTTTGATAGAGAAATAACAAATTCGTTTGGCAACAATCCAGAGCTAAGCAACAAACTATCAAAAATGTCCTGCAAACTTGTATTAGAAAAAACAGAAGAAACCACGTGATTTTCCAATAAAGAAATCGGCGAAAAAAGCAAAATATTATATGTATAAACAGACTCTAAGCCAACATATTCATCCAAATAAAGCGACCGCAATATACCATGTAAATACTTATTAGAATTACTATTATAAATCGTGATTTTTGCGCGATGCCCCAATATATCATCTGCGATTATCTTTTTTTTACTAATAAGCTTAAGAAAAATACTATAGTTGCTGCTAAATTCGTAATTATTAAGCCTGAAACTTAACAGAAAAGTATCAGCACAAATAAAATCGTCTATTTCTAGCGCAAATTGTGGTTCATTGGCATGCATAGCTGCCGTTATGCCAAAATTAAACGGCAGCTACAATACAGTAAATTTTATTTAACCGTTTCGACTAAAATGGAATATCATCCTCAATAAAATCACTGCTGGCGCCGCTATTAACATTAGCACCATGCATATTATTTGAGTTTCCGTAATTGTTATTAGAAGATGTACGTGCATCATCACCATGACGATGATGATCATCAAAAGAACCAGATCCACCCTTGCTATCTAACATATGCATCTCACTGGCAATAACTTCCGTAGTGTAACGATCAACACCAGTCTTATCTTGCCATTTGCGAGTTCTAATGCTTCCTTCAATATACACCTTAGAACCTTTATGTAAATACTCGCCAACAATTTCAGCCAACCTATTAAAGAAAACTACTCTATGCCACTCTGTTCTCTCTTCTAAATCACCAGACTGTTTATTTCTCCAGCTCTCGCTCGTAGCCAACGATATATTAGCAACTGCGCTTCCGTTTGGAGTGTATCTCACCTCAGGATCATTGCCTAAATTACCAATTAAAATAACTTTATTTACACCTCTTGTCATATCCTAAACTCCACGTTTCATTAATCAAAAAAATACACAAGACATTCTAACTGCGATAACTTAAAAGGTCACGAAAAGTTTCAGAACTAGTTGTTTTTACGGTAGTGAAATACAAAAGGACAAACCCTATACTTCTCCCCTACAGAACTTACAGGAGTTTAATTATGACAATAGAATTGGGTGAAAATCATCCCGACATCAGTTTCACAAAACGAGAGGCAGAGTGCATGTGGTATTTTCTGAAAGGACAAACTATGCGCGCTGTAGCTTCTATTTTCAATTTATCACCAAGAACTGTTGAGTTTTATGCCAACAACATGAAAAAGAAACTATCGTGCAAAACCAAATCTGAACTAATCGATCAAGTTTTAAAAAGTGACTTTAGAGCCAACGCTAAAGCTATCTTGGGGTTAGAATAACAATGCGATCAACCGCCTCAATCGTTGTGCTGCTAGAGCGTACATTTAAGTAACCGCTATCATAATCAACCGGCACAATAACAGCTCTACCAAGAACGGCTCGCCCACTAATATCCGGATGTAAATAATTAATAGTGCGCACTCCCCAAGGATTATGAAACATATACGGCCTACCACCTACATTCCCTACGTAAAGCATCATATGGCCATGTCGACTGATAAGCGTCAAAAATGGTACGCCATTTCGAACAATAAACCGTAATTTCTGCTGGGCTGTCATATGCTTCATTGAGAGCATTCGCCCCTGCTTTATCTGTTCATAAGTAAATTGTGGAAGCCATAGTCCAAATGGCATAAACAAATCACGTATAGTAACTGCACAATCTCGATCACCATATAACCCATCCCAACCATATGGCGTCGCCATAAGCCTATTCATCTGCACAGCCAATTTTGTCAAAGTCAATGGCAAAGGAAAGATGCGCACACACCTTCCGCTAACATCTGCTTTTTTCAACACAGCGTGCTGATATTGGTTGGCCACGGCTACATAAGCAATAAAATAATTATGATGTCTTTTCAGCAATGGCAAAATTTGCCCTATTCTCATTGCGAAAAACGCACGTCTACTATTTCTTATAACAACTTTATGATCACAAGTTGCAACAATAAATTTATGATGAGACCATTTATTGGCAAAGCTTCTACTTACATAAGCTAAATCATTTGCCTTAACCCAACCAAGAGCCTTGTAAGGCGTCTCGATTAATGCCCAAACTTTATCACGACTATAATATAAAACTGACACCGGAACATTAGGCGCCAAGAATGCAGTCTGCAAATCATCAAATGGATAACCATGTCCTGGAGCATGAATATTGGTGAATGAAGGTCTTACAGTTGGCAGCTCTCTTATGTCCGTTGACCTTATAGAAACGGCTGCGCGATAATAAACAGCAAAATTCTTCAGCCTCATGTTTGCAACTAATTTATGCACCCAAAACCTGCTGTGAGACACCTTGTTTTCAGCCCACCCGGGTTTGCGCATAAAATGATTAACAAGCTTGTGCTCCTGAGATAACGCCTTTTTAGGCGAAAAAATAGATGAAGGATGATACCAAGGAGCAAAATAATGCTGTAAATAATTGCGCGTCATGGCTTTCTCTTTAACTGCATTAATATGCGGAAAATTTCCTACCCTATTTGCAAAGTATCGAGCATCTTGCGGTGTATTATGAACCTTGCCGCTAACTATATTTTGTGTTGCACACCCTGCTAAAGCTGCAAACAAAAACGCAATTATTAGACATCTAATCATGGCTGCATAATAGTAGAAATCATATTCTGTAGCAATCTGAATCAAAACCATAGTTCTAAGATCATATTCAAAATATCCACAGTTTGAGGTGGCACTTTAAAAACCATGTGCTAATATATTTCTAAGAAGTTATGTTTATTAATATGAGAAACATCAATGCAAACACTTAATACTGAACAATATGATTCAGCTAAAACTACAGCAACTGGCGGATACAGTATTTTGACTAAGTATATACGCATATATAAAGGCAATATTAACTCGAGAGATGAAAGACACGCTGCTATGCTATGGCCTATAGAAGAAACCGATAGTGGCTATAAATTTATTACCCCAGCAAGCGCAGGGAGATCAACCCTGCTAACTGATTTCGATCCAGAACGCAATGGTTCTACCTTTGTTCGTTTGAGTGACGCCTTTACTCGCATCACAGGTAGTGGTGAAAGCGGAATTTCAGATCTTCTTCGCACGAACACATTAGAAAACTTATCTAAAATTTATATCCAGGGAATGTTAAGTTATGTTCTTGATACTGCGCATAAGATAGATGTATTCACGCGCTCTCCGGATCTTGCCGCAAGGGGATGGGGAGATTTTAAAACTTACAACGAACAAGTAGCGCAATACACTATTGCTTTGGCTTCTAGCAGCGAAATCATGCTAGCTCCTACCGATGATAATTATAATGTTTTTACGGAAACTGAGGACGGATTGATCATCGAGGTTTTTGCTAATTCATTAGCGATAATGAATTGCTTTGCCCGCATGGATGATAAAATCCGGCCAATACCTGGTAGCTGCTATATTAAATATGAGCTTGTTGGTGATGAATTATATCTTCGAGACTTTAGAGTATCACAGCAGTATAAAAACTTTTTAAGCCTACTGTTACTAACTCGAGATCCAGCTATTAATGATTTTGTTACTACTATGCTAGATCTTGAGCTCGCAGATATGGACGATAATGAGATAATGGTACAGTTACTGTCAAGAACACACCCAAAAGAAATAACGTACAATTTAAATTATGATGTCTTTAGCAAATACAATGGTAAACGTATCAATGAGTTTCCTGATACTGAATGGTCATTTAAGGAACTTGGCCTAAGTCGCTTTACGAATATATGCTTACTATTCCCTGATAGCGCTATAACCACGGAGGATCTGACCGGGGAAGCGCTTCGTGCCAATCTAACTCGCCTAACTGCAAACAGACAAATACAACAAGCCTTATGCAGACTTCTCAGCTTTAACGACGGCCATATACTAGAATGTGTTATTGCAGAGCCAAATGAGAAAATAAGCGAAGATTGGGGTTGTAGGCCAAGTAGTATTTCACTTAAAGATAACGGTAATTATGGCGTAAAAATATCTATAGTTATCGCCTATGAAGACAAAGAAGAAGAATTCCAAGGACTTACCTATACTGAACTTGATGTTGAGCCTGCGAGAAGTGTTTATGGTGCCGGCATGTTTAAAGGTTTTGTTGCCAACCCAACAACACTCAGGGGATTCAATCAATCTATTACTATGAGATTGAGACAGCACTCATTGGTTGCTTATAGTGAAGAGATGCAAGAACTATTCCGCCCCGCTGAAACGGCGCCGCTTAAGACGTTACTAACGCCCAACCTACGACGCCCTTAGAGGTTCTTGCGATCCAGCAAATGCCTCATAGGCTCTGTCGTCTTTAGGTTTAAAGAATGAACTGCGAATGCTGAGTAGACTATGAGTATTACCAAATATTGATTTACAATATGCTACGATCCTTTCCAGTAAAGAATGCAAATTTTTATACCCTTCGCGCCACATAGCTATTTGCGCAGATAAATTCTTTATATCGCCATTTGCTGTGGTCATGGCTCGCAAGAGTTCCTTGCTATGCGTACGCCCTTCTTTAAGCTGAAGTGCAAAAATTTCAGCCCTTCTGGGATCACCTCTAACAAGCTTCTCTGGAACTTCCATCCGCATTAAATTGCTACGTAGTATTAATGCGTTCATTAGTAGGTCGCAAGGCTCATCTTGCCTTGCAATTGCCTTTATAGATCTAGCCTTAGCCAACAAACTTTCATCTGGCTGTTCTGGCAAAGTACCCTCATATCGCATTCTCGACAAAACGCGTCGAACATGAGCCCTATCTAACACATCTCGATAGGTAAAAAGAGTCATACCATTTGCATTGCAAAGGTAATATAAGACTAGTGCTTTAGCAAACTCTCGCCCCCCTTCCCCCCTATTGCTTACAGTTGATATAACCGCACCCAAAGTGCTCTCATCTAAAACAGCAGTATCAACCAACTGATCGACATATAACCTAAAAAAATCGTATGTATTACTGATTTCAATCATCGACTTGTCGATTTCATAACTGCGACCAGTTTCACGCCTAAACTTCTTGCACTTTGTCCGATGATAGGCAGAAATACTTTTTCCAAGCGAATCCCAATCCATCCCATCTCGAAGAAGGTCGTCTATTTGTACGAAAGGTTTTTGTTCTGCGCTCATAACTTTAGCCCTTATACACCACCCGATTAGTATAATACACAAAAACAAGCCAAGCAATGTATTGTATAAGTTCAATTGAAATGAGACTTTTAGATGCCTCCATTTTGATAGTTTAACCAGTATGCCATGGGAGTCATTAAATTCAA